>JBAZNZ010000009.1 GCA_041648975.1 Candidatus Omnitrophota bacterium
CCGCTTCAGGAAGATGCTCGACGTGGAGCTATTCGCGTGCGAAGCGCTGGCTAAGCTTGGGAAGATCCCCAAAGGGGCGCTCTTCCAGATACAGAAAAAGGCCAGATTCGACGTCGACAGGATCAGAGAGATCGAGGCCGAGACGAACCACGATGTAATAGCTTTCCTGAAGAACCTCTCCGAAAATATCGGCGACGACGCGAAATACATACACAAAGGACTTACCTCGAGTGATGTCCTCGATACGGCTCTATCCGTCCAGATGCAGGAGGCCTGCGACATCCTGATCGACGACGTAAAGAAGCTGATGGGCCAGCTCAAGAGGAAGGCAAACCGTTATAAAAAGACCCTCATGATCGGCAGGACGCATTCGGTCCATGCCGAGCCGATGACATTCGGCCTTAAGATGGCGCTCTATTACGATGAGACGAGGCGTAACCTCGACCGGTTAAAACGCGCCCGCGAAGCGATATCGGTCGGAAAGATATCCGGCGCCGTCGGTACATATGCCAATATAGACCCTTTTGTCGAGACATATACATGTAAGAAACTCGGCCTGAAGAGCGCTCACATATCGACCCAGATACTCCAGCGCGACCGGCACGCGGAATTCCTGAACGCTATCGCCATTACAGGAAGTTCCCTGGAAAAATTCGCTACGGAATTCAGGAACCTCCAGCACACGGAGATCGGCGAGGTCGAGGAATATTTTTCCCCGACGCAAAAAGGCTCGAGTGCCATGCCCCACAAGAAGAACCCCATCATATGCGAGCGCATATGCGGGATGGCCAGGATATTGAGGGCCAACGCCATGGCGTCGATGGAAGACATCGTATTATGGCATGAGCGCGATATCTCCCACTCGTCCGTCGAACGCGTCGTCCTGCCGGATTCGACCATACTTCTCGATTACATGCTGGACAAATTCATGATGGTCGTTGCCCACCTCGTCGTCCATGAGGACAGGATGCGTGATAATCTTAACAGGTCGCAGGGGATAGTATTTTCCGGGAAACTGCTACTCGACCTGATCGACAAGGGGCTTACCCGCAACGAGGCCTACGATAAGATACAGAAGGCGGCGTTCCTCGCGAAGCAGGAGAAACTCGATTTTAAGGAAGCGCTATTGAAGAACGACGGGATGAGGTCGATATTGAGCGCGAAGGAGATAGAGGACGTGTTCGATTTCAAATATCATCTGAAGAATGTAGACAGGATATTCGGGCGGGTCGGGATTTGAAGAAGTAACCAGAAACCAGTTACCAGAATGGTCAGACTGTCGATTTTTTCTTTTTCTGGTTACTTTCTTTCTGGTTACTGGTAACTATTGAATAAATGGAGAATCCATGCAGAAACTGAAACAGATCTACGAAGGCAAGGCGAAAAAGCTATATGAAACCGAGGACGCGGACCTGTTGATCCAGGAATTCAAAGACGACGCGACGGCGTTCGACGCGACCAAGAGAGGCACCATCCTGAACAAAGGGGTGATAAACAATAAACTCTCCGAGAAGATATTCACGATGCTGGAGAAGAAGGGCGTGCCCACCCATCTCGTGAAGCGCCTTAACGACAGGGACATGCTCATAAAGAAAGTGAAGATCGTCCCGATCGAGGTGACGATACGCAACATCGTCGCCGGCGGAATGGCAAAGCTCCTGGGGCTGGAAGAGGGGATCGTCCTGAAAGAGCCGGTCCTGGAGTACCATTATAAAGAGGACAAACTGCACGACCCGCTCATAAACGATTACCACATAAAAGCGCTCGATATCGCCACGGCAAAAGAGCTGGATGATATTAGTAAATATTCGTTCAAGATAAACGACGTGCTGAAGGATTTCTTCGACTCGAAAGGCCTCATCCTGGTCGATTTCAAGCTGGAGTTCGGCAGATTTAAGAATAAGATTATCCTTGCCGACGAGATATCGCCCGATACCTGCAGGCTCTGGGACAAGACGACGAAAGAGAAGCTCGATAAGGACCGTTTCCGCAGGGACCTCGGCAACGTGGAAGAGGCTTATCAGGAAGTGCTGCGAAGAGTGATGGAGTAGATGGAAAATTTTTCGCTTAATCCTTGCGCCAATGGCCGAACCGGCCAGTGGGCTTCGCCTAATTTCCCCGCCCGGAGCATAACAGGGGGCGGGGTCCCGCCAAAGTGAAACGACGGCGGGATGATATCAAGGGTATTTAGGTATTATCTAGGTTATATCGGTTAGCTTTATTCTTATGGTAACTATGGCGCTAAAGCGCTTTGGGTATTAGCTAGACGTTATCAAAATTTACGGCTCAACCCACATGGCCGATTTGCCATCGTCGCCACAATAAAGCGAAAAGATTTTACTTGAGAAACAGGTTAAAAGATATGAAACATGTTACTTACAAATCAGCCGGTGTCGATATAAATAAAGCGAACGCGCTCGTGAGGGACTATAAGCGTTTCGCGAGCGCGACGAAGATAAAAGGCGTAGTGAGCGACGTGGGGAGTTTCGGCGCGCTCTTCAGGCCTGACTTTAAATCGTTCAAGGACCCCGTATTAGTCTCCTCCACAGACGGCGTCGGCACAAAACTTAAAGTTGCGTTCCTGGCGGACAAACACGATACGATCGGGATAGACCTGGTCGCTATGAGCGCGAACGATATATTGTGCTCGGGCGCCGAGGGATTATTTTTCCTCGATTACATAGCTACGGGCAAAGTCAAGCCGCGCGTCCTGAGGGATGTAGTTAAAGGGATAGCCGAGGGCTGCCGCGAAGCGGGTTTCGCTCTCGTCGGCGGAGAGACGGCGGAGATGCCGGGCATATACAAAGAGGGCGAGTACGATCTGGCGGGATTCGGCGTCGGCATAGTCGACAGGCAGTCCGTAATAAACGGAAAAGAGATAAAACCCGGCGACATCGTGCTCGGCCTGGAGTCTAGCGGTATCCATTCGAACGGATATTCCCTGGTCCGCAAGGTCTTCAGTGGGGCGGAACTTAAAGCCCACGCGGATGAGTTTTTAAAACCCACCCGTCTTTACGCGAGGCCTGTTCTGGCATTAAAAAAGAAGATTAAGATTAAAGGCATCGCCCACATAACGGGCGGGGCCTTTTACGATAAGATACCCCGCATAATCCCCAAAGGCATGTCGATCGAGATAGATAAATATTCATGGCGAGCGCCTCTTATATTTTCCATAATGAAGAAGAAGGGCAATATCGATGACCATGAGATGTACAGGACATTCAATATGGGGATAGGGATGGTCCTGGTATTGGATAAACGGGATGTCGACAAGGCAATAGATATTCTATCGAAGTCTGGCCTCAAGTCGTATGTAATAGGCAGGGTTATCAAGGGTAAGAAAGAAGTTATAATAAAATGAGAGTGTTAGTTGTCGGTTCAGGCGGAAGAGAGCACGCGCTCTGCTGGAAGATAGCCCAGAGCCTCCAATGCGCAAAACTATACTGCGCTCCCGGTAGCGGCGGCATATCCGAAGTCGCCGAGTGCGTAAATATAAAAGTCGATGACATAGACGCGCTGCTAAAATTCGCAAAAGATAAACATATCGACCTTACGGTTGTAGGCCCCGAAGCGCCGCTCGTCAAGGGCATAGTAGACGCGTTCAAAAAGGAAGGGCTTAAGATATTCGGCCCCTCGAAAGACCTGGCGGCCCTGGAAGGCTCTAAGGTATTCGCGAAAGAGCTGATGAAGAAACTGGGCGTGCCGACTGCGGATTTCAGGGTATTCAGTAAATTCGACGAGGCCTTAAAGTACGTGACGGAGGTGAAAGAGCCGCCTGTAGTGATCAAGGCGGACGGACTGGCCGCAGGCAAAGGCGTCATGGTCTGCGGGACGATCGAGGAAGCAAGGTTCGCGCTAAAGAGCATAATGGTCGACAGGGCCTTCGGCGCGTCGGGCGACAGGGTGATCGTCGAAGATTGCCTTGTCGGCGAAGAGGCTTCGATAATAGTCATCTCCGACGGGAAAAATATTGTGCCGCTCGCTTCGAGCCAGGACCATAAGAGGGTGTTCAACAGCGACAGGGGAGCCAATACCGGAGGGATGGGCGCTTATTCTCCCGCGCCGGTGGTCACCGGTGAACTTTTTAAGAAGATACTCGACACAGTGATACATCCCGTAATAAACGGCCTTTCCAGAGAAGGGAAGCCGTATGTCGGGGCGCTCTACGCCGGCATCATGCTGACGAAGAGCGGACCGTATGTCCTGGAGTTCAACGCGCGTTTCGGCGATCCTGAAACGCAGGCGATCATGCCCAGGTTGAAGTCCGACCTGCTTGACGCGCTGGACAAAGCCGTTACAGGCTCTCTCGGCGGCTATAAGATGGAATGGGACCCGAGACCCTGCGTCTCCGTAGTGATGGCGTCGGGCGGCTATCCCGGGAATTATGATAAAGGCGTAGAGATACGCGGGCTGAACGACGCCAGGAAGCTTAAAGATGTGGCCGTCTTCCATGCAGGCACGAAGATGGGAAGCCGCTCTACCGACGGCAAGAACCTCTTCATCACGAACGGCGGGAGGGTTCTGAACGTAACAGCGCTGGGCAAGGATATGTCAGGCGCTATAGAGACCGTATATAACGCCGTAAGGAAGATCAATTTTGATAAGATGCATTTCAGGACGGACATAGGGCATCGGGCGCTTAATAAAGCATAAAAGCAAAAAAGGAAACGATATGTCCAACAAGACTAAAGTAGCGATCATAATGGGAAGCGACTCGGATTTACCGGTGATGACCGAAGCGGCGAAGATACTGGAAGAGAATAAGGCCGGTTTTGAGCTGAAGATACTCTCGGCTCACCGTTCGCCGGACGACGCCGCGAAATTCGCGAAGTCAGCGCGTAAACGCGGCATCAAAGTCATAATAGCGGGCGCCGGCGGGGCCGCGCACCTGGCGGGCGTCGTCGCCAGCCACACTACGCTGCCGGTCATAGGCGTTCCGATGGAGACGAGGGAGCTTAAAGGCATAGATTCGCTTCTCTCGACTGTGCAGATGCCGTCCGGCATCCCTGTCGCTACAGTCACTATAGGAAAGACGGGAGCGAAGAACGCCGCGATACTCGCTCTGCAGATATTGAGCCTGTCCGACAAGGGCGCGGAGAAGAGGCTCGATGCGCTGAAAAAGCGGCTGGTCGAAGATATAAGGAATAAGAATAAAAAACTTTAAGACGGTAGTGCTTAAGATCGATCCGGTCCATCCGGATAAGAAGGCGATAGCCGCCGCCGCAAAGGTGATACGGTCAGGCGGCCTGGTCGCGTTCCCTACGGAGACAGTTTACGGCCTGGCGGCAAGTCTCCTGGATGAAAAAGCGCTCGATCGGCTTTACAGAGTAAAGAAGCGTCCGCGCGGCAAGCCGTTCACGGTCCACATTTCGGATCCGGCTTGCGTCAGGGACGCCGGTTACAAGATAACGAAAGAGGCGCGGCGCCTCATTAAGGAATTCTGGCCCGGCCCTCTTACTATAATATTGCGATCGCGCCGGGGTAAAAAAATCGGCTTCAGGATGCCGGACCATCGGGTGGCGCTCGAGCTGATAAAAAAGTCCGGTGTGCCGGTCGTTGCGCCCAGCGCCAATATAAGCGGCAGACGCGCCCCTGTCAACGCGGAAGATGTCTTGCGCTCTCTCGGCGGCAAGATCGATATGGTACTCGACGCAGGTCCTGCCGATATAGGGATAGAATCGACAGTGATAGATATGACAGTGACGCCTCCTACGATATTGCGCGAAGGAGCGATAAAAAAAGAAGATATTTTGAAAGCGGTATCATGAGCAATATTAAATCGGTCCTCTTCGTCTGCACCGGAAACTCATGCAGGTCCGTAATGGCGGAAGGGCTCCTGAAAAAACGTTTAAAGGAACTTGGGAAAACCGGGATAGAGGTGAAGTCCGCCGGCGTAAGGGCGATCGCCGGATTCCCTCCGACCGACGAAACGATCAGCGTCATGAAGGAATCGGGCGCGGATGTATCCGGCCACAAGTCGAAGA
Source organism: Candidatus Omnitrophota bacterium (assembly GCA_041648975.1). Lineage (NCBI taxonomy): Bacteria > Pseudomonadati > Candidatus Omnitrophota > Candidatus Omnitrophota bacterium. Next base: position 5,985 of record JBAZNZ010000009.1, read on the forward strand.
ACCTGACAGACGAGATGATAAAGGCCTCCGACATTATACTGGTCATGGAACCGCTGCATAAATTCGATGTGATAAGACGCGTACCGGATGCTGCGTCCAAGACCTATATCCTGCAGGAATTCGCCGATAAAGGTAAGTCCGGCAAGCATGAAAAAGAGTCCGGCGTGCCCGATCCGATAGGCAATACGATAGACTATTATAAAAAGTGCCTGGACGTGATCAATAAAGAGATAAACAAAATTGCGGAGATGTTATGATGAAAAAGATAGCGATAGGAAGCGACCACGGCGGTTATGAATTAAAACAGAAGATATCGGATTTCCTGAAGGAGGAAGGGTACGGCGTGGAAGATATTGGGACCCACTCCAAGGAATCCTGCGATTATCCGATGATAGGGTTTGAGGTGGCGAAAGCCGTCGGGGACGGCAAGGCGGGCCGCGGCATCCTCATATGCAAGACGGGCGTCGGCATGGTGATAATAGCGAACAAGGTCCACGGCGTGCGGGCCGCGGCGTGTTACGATACGGATATAGCTAAATCATCGAGAGAGCACAACGACTGCAACATCATAGTCCTCGCCGCCAGTTACACCGATTTTAAAAAGGCGAAAGAGATACTGAAGATATGGCTTAAGACCGATCACGCGGGGGACCGCCACGCCAGGCGGGTCAAGCAGATCAGGGAGATCGAATCAACCCTTCGGCTGCGCCGGCCTAAAATTCGGTGATTCGCTCAGGGTTGATGCTGAGCGTCCCTCGGCTTCGCTCGGGGCTAGCCCTGAGTTTGTCGAAGGACGAAGTTGAAGCATCAAAAATAAAGGAACGCTGAAATGGGTAATTTAAAGAAGTCCGATAAAGAGATATACGACGCGATACTGGAGGAAGCCAGGCGCGAGGCGGGCAACCTCGAGCTCATCGCGAGCGAGAATTTTGTAAGCGAGGAGGTGCTGGAGGCGCAAGGTTCGGTCCTCACCAATAAATACGCCGAGGGTTATCCGCGCGCGAGATGGTACAACGGATGCGTTAACGCGGACACGGTCGAAGACCTGGCGATAGCGAGGGCGAAGTCGCTCTTCGGCGCGGAGCATGTCAATGTCCAGCCGCACGCCGGCACGCCGGCCAACATGGTTGTCTATTTCGCTGCGCTTAATGTAGGCGATACCGTGCTTGCCATGGATCTGGCCTGCGGCGGGCACCTTTCGCACGGCAACCCGCACAATTTCTCAGGCAAGCTCTACAATATCGTGCCGTACGGCGTCGATAAGAAGACCGAGATGCTCGATTACGACCGGATCGCGGAACTGGCCAAAGAGCACAAGCCGAAGATGATAGTCGCGGGCGCGTCGGCTTACGCCAGGGAGATAGATTTCAAGAAGTTCAGGGCAATAGCCGATTCCGTCGGCGCGCTCCTCTTCGTCGACATCGCCCACATAGCCGGGCTCGTCGCCGGAGGCGTCCACCAGAGCCCGGTCCCGTACGCGGAGTTCGTCACCTCCACGACGCACAAGACACTGCGCGGCCCAAGAGGCGCTTTTATAATGTGCAAAGAGAAGTTCGCCAGGGCCATAGATATCGGGGTCTTCCCCGGCGCGCAGGGCGGGCCGCTCATGCATATAATAGCCGCCAAGGCCGTATGTTTTAAAGAGGCGATGCGGCCGGAATTCAAGGTCTATCAAAAACAGATCGTCGCCAATGCCAGGGTTTTCGCCGGCGAGATGGCGAAGCTCGGATACAGGATATGCACAGGCGGTACCGATACACACCTCTTCCTGGTCGATCTTACGGATAAGGATATGACCGGTAAGGACGCCGCCGGCGCGCTGGATCGCGCGCGCATCACCGTAAATAAGAACCTCATACCGTACGATCCTAAACCTGCGGCAGTGGCGAGCGGGATCAGGATAGGCACGCCCGCCGTTACGGCGCGCGGCATGAAAGAGGACGAGATGAGGCAGATAGCGCGCCTTATAGATACCGTCCTGAAGGCTCCGGAAGACGGGAAGAAACTGCAGGGCGTCAGGGATGAAGTGGCCTCGCTCGTAAAAAGATTCCCGCTCTATAGTGATCTCATAAAAAAACTGGAGAAGGAATGACCTATGGCTAAAAATTTACGGCCTTCCTGGGATGAATATTTTCTGAGCATCGCGGAGCTTGTATCAAAACGATCGACGTGCCTGCGCCGCAGGGTAGGCGCGGTCCTCGTCAAGGACAAGAGGATACTCGCGACCGGCTATAACGGTGCGCCAAGTTCGATAGAGCATTGCGATAAGACTGGATGTATCAGGGAGAAACTGAAGGTACCGTCGGGCGAGCGCCACGAACTGTGCCGCGGGCTCCACGCGGAGCAAAACGCGTTTCTGCAGGCGGCCCTGCACGGGACGAGCCTGAAGGATTCGACCCTTTATTGCACCACCCAGCCGTGCGTGATATGCGCGAAGATGATAATAAACGCCGGCATAAAAGAGATAGCCATAAAAGGCGATTACCCCGATAAGATGTCTAAACGCCTTTTACGCGAAGCGAAGATAAAGGTCAGGATGCTGGGGGCCGCGTTAGTTTTCCTGGCGTTCTGCCAATCGACCTCAGCGGACGGCCTGGACGCGCTTATAGCGGTCGGGAAAAGCCAGGGGGAGATAGCCAGGTCCCATGCCCAGGAGACCAGGAACTACGAAAGCGTTAAGGCCGCGATAGAACGCGGCGCCCTGAAAAAAGGCATGCCTAAAGACAGCATACGCAAGCTTTACGGGGATCCGGTAATAGAATTTAATGACGCGAACGCCGGGAAGGAGAAATGGGTATATAAGGACGCTGCCGGCACTTTTTTTGACGGAATGAAGATCTACCTGATATTCGACGCCGCAGGGAACCTGGAAGATACCCAAATCGTGGAAAAAAAAGAAAGACGAAAAGAAGTGACCTCGATATGAAGAGGCTTGCCCTCCTCTTAATTGCTTGCGCGCTCCTGGCAGGATGCTCCGGTATCCCGCTGAATGAAGGCGGACTTGAGTTAAATAAAAATACCACCGCCACCCTGGATGGAGACGCTGTAGCCAGAGTCACGAACCATTTTTGAGAAAGGAAGAACGGATGAAGATATTCAAGATCATGCTTATCTTATGCGTCACCAACCTTTTTATAGGAGGAGCCTTTGCCGTGGATAACAAGACAGTCGTCCTGGAGACGAACCAGGGGAACATAGAGATAAAACTTATGCCGGAGGTAGCGCCGAAGGCCTGTGAAAATTTCGCCGGCCTTGCGGAGAAAGGATATTACAACGGGACGGTCTTTCACAGGGTCATCAAGGAATTCATGATACAGGGCGGCGACCCTACAGGGACCGGCAGGAACGGCGCGTCTATCTGGGGCATACCATTTCAGGATGAGGTGCGTAAGGACGTCGTTTTCGACAGGCCGGGGCTGGTCGCGATGGCCAATTCCGGGCCTAACACGAACGGCAGCCAGTTCTTCATCACCACCGCGAAGACCCCGTGGCTTAACATGCGCCACACGATCTTCGGCGAGGTCGTTTCGGGTTATGACGTAGTCCAGAAGATAGAGAATACGCGCACAAACGGCGCCGTAAACAAGCCCGTCAGCGAACAGAAGATAATAAAAGCTTACCTAAAATAGACGAGGGGCATATGCGTTGCCCGTACTGCGGGAGCAGGAGAGACTGCGTTATCGATTCGCGCACCGCGAAGGACGGCTTGAATGTCCGTCGCCGCAGGCATTGCCTTAAGTGCAAAAGGCGGTTCACGACGTATGAACACGTCGAGCATATCCCGCTCATGGTAATAAAGAAAGACGGCCGCCGCGAGCCTTTTTCCAGGGAAAAGCTGATGAACGGCATCATCGTCGCCTGCGAAAAGAGGCCCGTAAGCATTAAACGCATAGAAAAGCTTGTGGATGAGATCGAGCGCGACCTGGAGAAGAACCACGACAGAGAAGCCGGATCTAAAGAGGTCGGCGAGCTTGTCATGAAGGCGCTGCGAACGCTGGATGAGATAGCCTATGTGAGGTTCGCCTCCGTGTACAGGCAGTTCAGGGATGCGGGCCAGTTCGTCAAGGAGCTGAAGAAATTTTTGAGGTGAGAGGCGGACACTATGCGCGAAGCCCTTTATTACGAAAAGCTCGATGCGCGGCGCGTCCACTGCCACCTGTGCCCCAATGAGTGTGCGATCCCGCCGGGTGGGAGAGGGGCATGCGGCGTCAGGATGAACAAGTCAGGCGCGCTGTATACCGAAGTATACGGGAAGACGACGGGCGTCGCCCTCGACCCGATAGAAAAGAAACCGCTGTACCGCTACCATCCCGGCGAACATATACTATCGCTGGGCACAAAAGGCTGCAATCTCCACTGCGATTTCTGCCAGAACTGGCACATATCGCAGGAGGTCGACAGCCCCACGCAGAATATCACATCCGAAGAAGTGATCGCGAAGGCTAAGGCCCTCGGCTCGTTCGGCATAGCCTATACCTATAATGAGCCGTTCATATGGTATGAATTTGTCCTCGACACCGCGCGCCTGGCGAAGAAGGACGGATTAAAGAACGTGCTTGTGACGAACGGGTATGTCAATATGGGGCCTCTCGAGGGCATGCTTCCGGTCATAGACGCGATGAACATAGACCTGAAGTCGATCGACGAGAAGTTCTATTCTAAGATATGCAGGGGGAGCCTCAAGCCGGTCCTGGATGTAATAAAGGCCTCGGCTAAACGTTGCCATGTAGAACTTACCAACCTTCTGATACCTACCCTTAACGATTCCGAAGCGGATGTCGCGAAGATGGTCGACTGGATATATACAAACCTGGGGAGCGATGTGCCCCTTCACCTGTCCCGTTATTTCCCGTGCTACAGGATGAACCTGCCGCCGACGTCTTTAACGTCACTGAGCAGGGCGGAATCGATAGCGAAGAAGAAATTGAAGTATGTGTATGTGGGGAACGTCTGACGCTTTTTATCGGTAGTACTTCTCGTAATCGCTCAGGTCTATATTCAATTTGGCCTTCTTTTTCAGTGAATTTATCCAGCCCTCCAAAACCTCTATCCTCTTTTCGTTGATGAGCTTATTCTTATACTCTTCCTTCTCCTTATCGAATTTTTCAGCGTCATACGGTGCTATCTCGAGGATCTTGAATATTACGGCGCCTTTCCTGGCGTCGACGACCTCCGATATCTCATTCTTTTTCAATTTAAACGCGGCGTCTACCAGGGCAGAGCCTTCTCCGATGCCTTCGACATAGTCCGGTCTGGAAAACAGTTTCGTCTGCTCGAGCGAAAAGCCAAGCTCGGATACCGCGTCCTCGAAGCTCAAAAAATCCATGTTCATCTCTTCTACTATCTTCTCGCGGAGTTCCCACGCGTAATCCGTCGCAAGAGGTTTGGCCCGATCCAGCGCCAGGCGCGTCTTTACGCTTTCGTATACGTCCTTGAGTTCCGCGGTCTTCAACGTGATCTGCTTCGTCTCCGGATCCTTCGCCGGCATCAGGAACTCAGATCCGTGTTTTTCATAGTAATCGTTTATCTCGCTGTCTTCTACCTTTGACTTGTCCATGAAATTCTCCGCGGGAATGATGACGTAAACAAGCGCGTATTTTTCGTTATTTTTCCGGTAGTCATCCAGCGCTTCCGCGTCGGCCACCTTAATATCTTTCGCGACGATGTCGTGCATCTTCTGTATGGTGAGGTTCTCCCGCATGACCTCTTCGAAATTCCTAGGGTAAAGGCCCAGATTATTACGCAGGACATATTCGTACAGCCTGTCGTCAAACTTGCCGTTCCTGACGAACATGGGATGCGTCTTTATGGCCTTTATCACCTCCGCGTCTGTTACCTTTATCTTATTCTTCCGCGCTTCCCCGGCCATCAATATCCTGTCCCATGCCAGCCTTCCCATCAGATCCTTGTCCTTCATGAACATATCAAGAGCCTGCGGCTGGTTGAAGTAATTCATAAGTATCTGCGCCTTTACGCAGTTGAGACTTTGGGCGAACTCATCAAAGGTCACTTTCTTATTGTCTACAAGGCCGGCGTATTTCGGCCCTTTACTTTTCCCGCCGCCAAGGTTGCCCGTTCCCCACAGGACGAATGCCGGCATTATCAGTATCACGAGCGCCCAGAATACTATCTTCGATATGTGTTTTTGTCTCAATATCTTAAGCATCGCTTCCCCCGATTTGCTACAGTTTTTGATAGAACTACATCTACATCATCCGATTATATGGCATAATACCTTTTTGTTCAATAACTAATTTTTCTGCCCGTTCTGTCCCCAAACTTACCTTGACTTTTATACCCATATTATGTAAAATAATTCAATATGAAAGAGAAGAGCTTAAAACTTAAATTGGGCCTGCCCAAGGGTAGCCTCCAGGAGGCTACCGTAAGGATGTTCCGCAAGGCCGGCTTCTATGTCGGCATAAGCGAACGGTCTTATTTCCCGTCAATAGACGACGACCGGATAGAGTGCATACTCTTCAGGGCGCAGGAGATGTCCCGCTATGTCGAGGATGGCATACTCGACGTAGGCATAACGGGCAACGACTGGATACTGGAGAACTCTTCCAATGTCGTGAGGGTCGCGGAACTGATATACGCGAAACAGAGCATGAGGCCGGTGAGATGGGTGCTTGCGGTCCCCCAGGATTCCAAAATAAAAAGCGTAAAAGACCTTAAGGGCAAATCTATCGCCACAGAACTTGTCAATGTGACGAAATCCTATTTGAAGAAGAATAAAGTGAAGGCGAATGTCGAATTCAGCTGGGGCGCGACCGAAGTCAAGGCCATTGTCGGAGTGGACGCTATCGTAGAGGTCACGGAGACGGGGTCATCGCTTCGGGCGAACAAATTAAGGGAGATCGCTACGGTGTGCGAGTCGACGACTCAGCTCATCGTCAACAGGAAGAGCTGGATGATACCGTGGAAGAGGGACAAGATAGAGAACCTGGCGATGCTCCTGAAGGGCGCGATACTGGCCGAAGAGAAGGTGGGGCTTAAGATGAACGTCGCGAAGAAAGACCTGAAGGTCGTTCTGGGGCTTCTGCCGGCGATGAAGAAACCGACGATATCGAACCTTGTAGACTCCGACTGGGTCGATATAGATACGATAATAGACGAGAAGGTAGTGAAGGACCTGATACCGAAATTGAAAAAAGCAGGCGCCGAGGGAATCATCGAGTACCCTTTAAACAAGGTGATTTATTAGTCATAAATTCTAAGCACGAAATCCGAAATTCGAAACAAATTCAATCTTTCGAATTTTCAAAACTGCTGTTTTGGTCGTTTGAATTTTGGTTATTTGATGTTGTTTCGTATTTCGATATTCGTATTTCGGATTTATAGTTTACTAGGAGGTGATATCCAATGCCTTGCGGACGTAAGCGTAAAAGAGCGAAGATGGCGAAGCATAAAAGAAAAAAAAGGATGAGAAGAGACCGCCATAAAAAGAAATAAGTCGTAAGCTGTAAGTTGTAAGTTTTAAGTTAAAAGCTTACAACTTACGACTTACAGCTTATAACTAAACCTCTGTTTAAGAGTCACTATAGTGCGCGCGACAAAATATATATTTTCCCTGGCAGTTCTCATTACACTTCTAATATCCACGGTCGATTTAGATGCTGTAATAGACATTTCCGCCAAAAAAAATCCGCTCTCGTTATGGGAAACGGTCGTCCAGAAGGTCCGCCCGACGAATGCGTTTTCCAGGTCGCTAGCCCATTTCACGATGGGCGTTATCAACGATAACGAGTCCAAGCCCGAAGACGCTATCCGGGAATACAAAGAGGCGATAGAGTCCGAGCCCGGCGTAAGCTACCTGCATACGAGGCTCGCCATAGATTATATACTTCTTAAGAAAGAAGACGACGCCGTCGAAGAATTGAAGACGGCCAAATCGCTTGACCCCTCCGACGTGAGGCCGAAGTTCCTCCTGGCGTTGACATATACGTCGCTGGGTATGCTTGAAGAGGCGCGCAGAGAGTACGAAGAGATAGCGCGGCTCGACCCGAACTCCATATGGGCGCTAAGTTCTTTGGCGGACATATTTGTATTACAGAAGAAGATGGCTGAGGCTGCCGCTGTATACGAGAAGCTTCTCGAGGATAAGAAAGACTCCGCCGTCCTGTATTTCAACCTTGCGGTCATCTACTCGAGGATGGAGAGGACCGACGAGGCCATAGAGATGCTTAAAGAGGCGGTCTCGGTAGACGGCGAATACGTCGAGGCGTATATAGGGCTCGGCATATTATATGAGATGAAAAAAGACCTCCCCGGCGCCATCCGTAATTTCGAAACGGCTCTTGAGAAAGATCCTCTGAATACGAAGCTATATCACCACATCGGCATCTTATACTATAAAGATAAGAAGGTAGACAGGGCGATAAAGAAATACGAGCTCTTGCTGAAGAATAATCCCAACGATCTCGACGCTTACATAGAGCTTTCGAATATATATCTGGGCGAAAAGAGGCCGCAGGACGCGATAAAGGCGCTCGACGCCGCGTTGGAGAGGGGTTCGAAGGAAGCGAGCCTGTATATAGCCCTGGGATTTACGTATACTGTCCTGGAGAGATACGATGAGGCGCTGAAGTTCTATAACACGGCGCTTGAGATAGATAGAGATGACCCGAAAGTCCATTTTTATCTCGGAGTCCTTTATGAAAAGAGAGGCGACAAAGAATTGGCCGCCGGAGAACTCAGGGAAGCGATAAGATTAGACCCGGATTTCGCGGACGCCTGTAATTACCTTGGGTACATGCTGGTAGAAAAGGGGGGAGCCTTGGACGAGGCCATCCTCCTTATAAAGAAGGCGCTGGAGACAGATCCCGATAATGCCGCTTATATAGATTCTCTCGGATGGGCGTATTTTAAGAATGGCATGACGGATGAGGCGCTTACGGAATTGGAGAAGGCGTTAAAGCTGGAACCGGGCGATCCCGAAATAAGGGACCATCTCGGTGAGGCGTACCTTAAGAAAGGTATGAAGGGTAGGGCAAGGGAAGAGTGGAAGAAGGCGCTCGAACTTAAACCCAGCAAGGATATGCAGGATAAAATTAGAGAGAAGCTGAGAAAGGCAAGGTAGGTTACGTAATGTTACGTAAAGTTAGTGAATGTTACGTAAGGTTACAAAAGTCTACTAACCTTACGTAACCTTAATTAACCTTCACTAGCCTTATGTAACCTTTTAATAGCGAGACCACATGAATAAACCCAACATATTAACTCTGAAAAAGAAAGCAGTAGATATACGCAAAGACATCCTGAAGATGTTGATGATTGCCGGTTCGGGTCATACTGGCGGCAGCCTTTCCATCGTCGAGATATTGATCTCGTTATACTATTATAAATTAAAACATAATCCAAAAGATCCCGGCTGGCAAGGGCGGGACAGATTTCTTTTGTCAAAAGGGCACGGATGCCCGGCGCACTACGCCGTCCTGGCCGATCTAGGATATTTCCCTAAAGATATGCTCTGGACGCTTCGCAAATTCGGCAGTAAACTGCAGGGCCACCCCCAGATAGGCCTGCCGGGAGTGGAAGTGTCGAGTGGTTCTCTGGGGCAGGGGCTGTCGATAGCGAACGGTATGGCGCTCGCCTCCCGCCTCGACAAGACAGGCATGAGGGTGTATTGCCTGATGGGCGACGGCGAGACGAACGAGGGCCAGGTATGGGAAGCGGCCATGACGTCAGCCCACTACAAGCTCGATAACGTATGCGCTATAATAGATTTCAACAAGCTGCAGATAGACGGTTTTTGCTGCGACGTGATGGACATGGGGCCGTATATCCATAAATGGAAAGACTTCGGCTGGCATGCCATCGAAACAGACGGCCATGATATTGCCAAGCTGATGGACGCGCTCGATGAGGCCTCCGGCGTAAAAGGCAAACCGACTATAATCATAGCCCATACCATAAAAGGTAAAGGCGTTTCATTTGTAGAGAACAAGGCGGAATGGCACGGCGTAGCCCCGTCGAGGGATCAGTATGAACGGGCCATTGAAGAGTTGGATAAGCAGTTAAAAGGGCTCTAGTTTCTTGAGTTATTTGCGTTTGTTGCGTTCAACGCAATAAACGCAATGAACTCAATGAACGCAATAAACCATAGTCAATTTACAAGGAGTTAATTATGTTATCCAGAAAAATGAAGATGTATATCAAGATGTATTGGGTGAGGATCGTCATCATACTTGCCGTGGTCCTGGTGGGATTCCTGGCGGTGTGGGGGCTCATGTCGCTCGAGTCTTTCTACAGGAAGATCACGCTCGCGACGATGCCGATCAACCTTATAATGGTAGCGCTGAACGCCACCATATTCGTGTTCATGTACATGATGTTCATGCAGGGCGGGCTTGCCAAGGTGTCGAAGTCGACGATAAAGGGCGAGCGCGTCAATGTGAAATGGGACGACGTCGTCGGCATGGAAGATGTAAAGGTGGAGGCCAGGGAAGTCGTCCAGCTCATATCGGACAGGGCGCGCCTGAAGAAGATAGGCGGGAAGATACTGCGCGGCATCCTTATGATAGGGCCTCCGGGGTGCGGAAAGACCTATATGGCCAAGGCGATAGCGACCGAGACGGGCCTGCCGTTCCTGGCGATGTCGGGCAGCGAATTCGTCGAGATATTTGTCGGGGTCGGAGCCTCCAGGGTGAGAAGGCTGTTCAAAAAAGCCAGGGAGCTCGCGTACGGTTACGGCGGCTGCATTGTTTTTATAGACGAACTCGATGCCATCGCGAGAAAAAGAGTATTCTCGGTATTCGGCGGGACGGAAGAGACGAACTCCACGCAGAACCAGCTTCTCGCCGAGATGGACGGCCTGCAGGAGATAAAGGATAAAGACGGAAATCCGTCGTCTGAGCAGAACGTCATCATCATCGGCGCTACCAACGCCCCTGAAGACAACCTCGACCGGGCGCTCTTGAGGCCCGGCAGGTTCGACAGAAAACTTTATATAGATAAGCCGGGGCTGGAGGATAGGGAGAAGCTCTTCAAGTTTTATCTCGATAAGATACAGCATGATCCTTCGATAGACGTAGCGCGGCTTGCTCGAAAAGCCGTATATAAATCTCCGGCAGATATTGAAAATATAATCAAGGAAGCGGCGCTCATCGCCACAAGAGATAATCGCGACGTCATAAAGCTGGAAGACATCTCGGAGGCGATCGAGAGGGTCGACATGGGCATGAAACATAAGCGGACCATGCCCCCGCGGGAGCGCGAGATGGTAGCCTGGCACGAGACCGGGCACCTCGTCACTACGTATCTCCTGCATCCGACTAAGGATGTCTTCAAAGCTTCGATCATAGGGCGGAAATCGTCGCTTGGCGTCGTCCACTCGAATTTAAGGGAAGAATGGCATGTGGACACCAGAGAAGTGCTTATCGCCGATATCAAGATATGCCTGGCGAGTTATGTGATAGAGAAGATGAAGTTCAATACGACCTCGAACGGTGTGGACATGGATTTCAAACAGGCCATGACTATAGCCCATAATATGGTCTGGAGATGGGGCATGAACGACGCCGGCCTCGTCGGCGATTACACGCTCATCCCGGAAACACAATTGTCCGAAAATACGAAAGACGCCCTGAATAAAGAGACCGACAAGATTATGCAGGCATGCGTAAAGAGCGTCGAAGAGCTGCTGAAGAACGAATGGACCATCGCGGAGAGATTTGCCAAAGAACTCCTCGCGAAAGATGAGCTGGATTACGACGATATAGAGGCGATCTTCAAGGAATACGGCAAGACGCACACGAACAGCGAATGGCAGAAGAAATAAGAGGCGGGCATCTTGGGAATGAAAACAAAGCGGACCTGTTCTTTAATTTTACTGGTTACTGGTTACTGGTTACTGGTTACTTTTTTAAACGGTTGCACCCCGACATACCCTAAAGAGAAATTTAAGGAATGCATACTTGAGGTATGTAAAAAGGAATATAAGGTAGACGTCAAGGTCGGCGCGGCCGGCAAGACGGTGGCGATATACCTGCCGCTTGAGAATCTGCTCGATTTCACATTCGCCATAACAAAAGAGGCGAGCGAGCATATAAACGACGTGCTGCTTAGCGTATCGCGCGTCTCGTTGTCGACGGACGCGGACTATGACTTTTATGTTATCATCGCCCATGATATCCGTATCCCGGAGATACAGATAGTTATTATCAAGTCCGTGGACGATGTGAAGAGGTTCATGTTGAACGATATATCCAGGGGAGAATACGGCAAGAGGATGCTCATAGACCTGCGCATGAATCCCCAGGCGCAGAAAGAACGCGCCGTAAAAGAGATATTCCAGAAGATGAACCTCGATAAGAAGTGGCAGGAAGACGTGATGAACGACTTCTTCAGGGCCGAGCCGACGGCGCTTAGCGATATCGGGTACTGGAATAACAGGTTTTATGTTAAAGATATCGCGATGACCGAATTCCTGGCGGAACAGGTAGCCTCCAGGATCAAAATAGATTTCAGGGAGGACAAGAAATTATCGGACGCGTTTTCGGTCAAGTCGTCCAAGGGGCGGTATCTGGACAAAAACGGCAAACGTTATTTCCAGTTCGACCTGTCGATAGGGCCCGGTTCGCCCGAAGCGTTGGTGGATGAAAATTACCCGGGCAGGATACTCGAGGAAGCCCTTAAGATCGCCGTAAACGTGCTCCGCGGTTACTTCTTCGAAGATTATGATTACATAGAGATAGTCAATCAGGCCGATAAGAAGATGATAAGGGTTTCCCGGGAAGACGCGGAGAGATTCAGGACGAAAAAGATAAAATTCAAGGATATACTTATAGAAGGTATCGCGTAGGGCATACAGGGGAGTCTAATGTGAGCGCAGGCAACTTTAAGATGGTCCCGACGAGAGACGGTTTCGGCGAGGGCCTGATAGAACTGGGGAAACGGAATAAGGATGTCGTCGTCCTGTCGGCCGACCTGACCGATTCGACAAGGGCGGCCTGGTTCAAAAAACAGTTCCCGGAGAGGTTCTTCGGTATGGGTGTTGCCGAACAGGACATGATCGGAACCGCGGCCGGATTAGCGCTAATGGGAAAGATCCCGTTCGCGTGCACATTCGGGGTTTTCGCGTCGGGCAGGGCGTGGGACCAGATAAGGATATCGGCCGCTTATATGAACATTAACGTGAAGATAGCCGGCACCCACGGCGGCATCTCCGTCGGACCGGACGGCGCCACTCACCAGGCGCTTGAGGAGATAGCGCTTATGCGGATCCTGCCTAATATGACCGTGATCGTCCCGTGCGACGCGCTTGAAGCTAAGAAGGCGACGATAGAAGCCGCCGGGACCAGGGGGCCTGTATATATAAGGCTGGGCAGAAGCGGGATGCCCGTCATTACGCGTCCCGACGATGTATTCAAGATAGGCAAGTCGGTCATGATGAGGGATGGCAAAGACCTGACCATATTTGCCTGCGGCCAGATGGTATACGAGTCGATGCTGGCGTGCGATATGCTGGAAAAAGACGGCATAGGCGCGCGGCTTATAAATCTGCACACCCCGAAACCGATAGACAAGGACGCCGTCATTAAGGCAGCACGCGATACGGGGGCCATAGTCACGGCGGAAGAGCATTTGATCGCCGGCGGTATGGGCAGCGCCATAGCGGAGATCGTGGTCCAGGAATGCCCTGTACCGATGAAGATGGTCGGCGTTAAGGATAAATTCGGCACATCCGGCGAGCCGGACGAGCTGTTCGAATACTTCGGCCTTACGGCGAAACATATTGTATCATCCGCGAGAGAGGTCCTCGCAAAAAAGCGGTAGACAGATCGATATGACATCCATAGAATTAACTGCGCCTGCTAAAGTAAACCTCGTCCTAAAGATCCTCGGCAAGCGAAAAGACTCCTATCACAATATCTATACTCTATTTGAGAAGATATCCCTTTGCGACCGTATACGGATAACAAAGATTCGGGAAGGCATTATCGTCTCTTCGGATAGATTTATTACGCGTAGCCCTAAAGATAACCTGGTGTATAAAGCCGCCAAGCTGTTTCTGGGGCGCCATAAGCTGAAATACGGCGTAAAGATAGACATTAAGAAGAAGATACCGATAGCGGGCGGCCTTGGCGGAGGCAGTTCGGACGCCGCAAGTGTCCTTATGGGAATGGACAGGCTGTTCGGGTTGAAGATAGGCAGAGCCGGATTGTTAAGTCTTGCCGCCAGGCTGGGTTCCGACGTCCCGTTCTTTATCCTGGACGTACCGTTTGCCGTCGGCAGGGGCCGGGGAGAGCGTCTGGAGAAGGCTGATGTAAGAAAACGCCTCTGGCACTTGATAATCTATCCCGGTTTCAAGGTATCCACAAAGGATGTTTACGAGGCTTTTGACGCCCATCAAGAGGCCTTGGTCCCTCGCCGGGGCTCGGGATCAAGGCCTGAGCATTTGCCGAAGGCCTTGACAACACGCCATTGCGGTGATAGAATAATCCGTCAATCGGCGGGTTCTATGGACTTTGGCGAGATCGAATCTATGCTTTACAACGACCTTGAAGAGACGGTTATAGCTAAAAAAGAGACGATCGGTAAGGTAATAGAACGCTTGGCTTCTTCTCTAAACAAGAAAGCGATTGTATCGGGAAGCGGGCCAAGCGTATTTTGTCTCTATAGGGACGGAAAGGAGGCGCTCGCCGCTAAAAGAAGGCTTTTGGGTAGCCTGCCGGCGCCTGAACGGGCAAGCTGGCAGGTATTTGTCGCGAAAACAGAGAAATAAGGTAAGTAATGTTAATTTGAGGAATTTGCGCCTCGGCAATCAAAATATTGCCTCGGCATAAATTTTTCTTCGAAAAATTTAGGAGCTTATACACCATGGAGATCACGGAGATAAAGATTTTTATGAAAGAAGGGCAGGACAAGAAGCTAAAGGCTTACGCGACGCTTACGCTCGATAACGCGTTCGTCGTCAGGAACGTGAAGGTCATAGAAGGCACAAAAGGCCTCTTCGTCGCTATGCCTTCCAGGAAGATAAAAGAGCCTTGCCCTAAGTGCGGTTTCAGGAATGCGGTGAGGAGCAAATACTGCAACCAGTGCGGCGGTAGCCTCCCGCAGAGCCACGAGCCCAGGCCGGTTCAGCCGGGAGAAGATATGGCAAGACAGTCGGAGCACAAGGATATCGCGCATCCGATAACCGCGGAATGCAGGGACTACATACAGAAGAAAGTCCTGGATGCTTACGAGAATGAAAAAACGAAAGGTCCTTCGACTCGACCGAGCGCTCCGTCAACCGTTCCACAGAGCGCCCCGCAGCACAGGGGCCCTCACGCTATCGGAGACGTCGAGGAGGATAACGATATAGAGTTATAAGACAGTTCAGCAAGTCAGTTTGCAACATCCCGAGGCCTATGGCCGAGGGATAAAATTTTTCGCTCCACCACAGGGCAGCTTAACGGCAGGCGCCCTTTCGGCTAATTTTGCCGTCAAGAGTATTTGAGTTTGATAGTAGTTATATATTTTTTTATCTTGCCGTTATGGATACAACGGTTTAAAGAGTTTAGATTATGGTGCAGCCTCGGCAAAATATGACGCCTCAAGGGCTACCTGCCGTTATCTGCCCTTGCAGTCAGAGTGAAGAAATTTTACTGGAGAGGCGGGGCGGCTGGTAAGACGTTATCAAAATTTACGGCTCCCGCCTGCCAGCGAGAGACTGCTTCAGGCGGGCAGGCAACCCACGTGGCCGGTTGCCGTCGTCGCCATAATAGAGCGAAAAAATTTTGTCTGGGAGGACAAGGAAAATTTCGCTCCAGCAACGACCCAAAAGTTCTGCCATCTGACGGGCCGAAAAATTATATCGGAGGAACAAGTTGGATGGGATTGCCCGGTGGTGTAATGGTAGCACACCAGCCTTTGGAGCTGTGGGTCCTGGTTCGAATCCAGGCTGGGCAACCAAATTTCGCCTGAGTTAGACTACGACGAAATTTGATCCTGAGAACGCGACGAATAGGAGCGTTCGAAGGACCTGATCAGTTCATGAGTAACTGTTGAAGTCGAAGAACAATAAAGAACATTTTATGAAAAACATAACAGCGATTATACTTGCGGCGGGAAGAGGGACGAGGATGAAGTCCGACGTACCTAAGGTCCTTCATAAGATACTGGGGCGTCCTATCATCTCTTATGTGCTTGACGCTGTCGGGGACGCCGGTATTTCCAAGACGGTGACCGTCGCCGGATTCGGTATCGACAGACTTAAAGAGTTGTTAGGGGAAGAGACTAAAGTCGTTATCCAGAGGAAGCTCCTCGGCAGCGGCGACGCGGTCAAGACGGCAAAGAGGGTCCTTGGGAAACATCCCGGCGATATCCTCGTTATCTGCGGAGATACGCCGCTTATCAAGCCCCGGACGATAAAGGATATCATCGAAAGGCATAAGGCCGCCGGGGCAAGCGCCACCCTTCTGACGGTCAGGTTAAAAGATCCCGCAGGCTACGGCAGGATAATACGGTCGAACGCCGGCAAGATAGTAAAGATCATGGAAGAGGAAGACGCCCATTCTTACGGCGAAGTTGTTAACGAAATTAACGTCGGCACTTATTGTTTTAAGGCAAAAGACCTTTTTGAAGCGCTATCCGGTATAAGGCCCAATAACAGGAAGAAAGAATTTTTCCTGACCGACGTAATAGAAATTCTGGGTAAAAAAGGTTTGCCGGTAGAAGCGGTTTCGGCCAAAGACGCGAGCGAGATGATAGGCATAAATACGAGAAAAGACCTGGCTGTTGCTACGGCTACAGTCAAGAGCAGGATATTGAACGAGCTTATGGACGCAGGCGTTACGATAGAAGACCCGCTATCGACCGTAATATATCCGGGCGCGAAGATCGGCCGCGATACGGTCATTTACGCAAATACATATATAGAATCGGATGTGGAGATAGGCGCCTCCTGCCTTATAGGCCCTTTTACGCGGCTAAGAAAAGGCGTGCGTATAGGCAACCGTGTTGAGGTGGGGAATTTTGTGGAGCTTGTCAGGACAGAAGTGGGCGACGATACAAAGGTAAAACATCATACTTATCTTGGAGATACTAAGTTAGGGAAGTCAGCCAATATCGGCGCCGGCGTCATTACGGCAAACTACGACGGGAAGAATAAGAATAGGACCATTATAGAAGACGGAGCTTTCATAGGCGTCGGGGCCAGGCTGATAGCGCCCCTGTCGATCGGCAAAGGCGCAGTCGTCGGAGCAGGGGCAGTCGTGCCTAAGAACCACGATGTCCCGAAAGGCGCGACGGTGTTGGGCGTGCCGGCGAGGATATTAAAAAAAAGGTTACATAACGTTACGTAAGGTTAGCGAAGGTTACGTAACGTTAATAAAACTCAAGCAACCTTACATAACCTTAATTAACTTTCACTACCATTACGTAACATAAAAAGGGGTTTGACCATGAAAAATCACCTGCTAATATTCAGCGGTAATTCAAACAAGAAGCTTACCGTCGACATCTGTAAATATCTGGGGGTGGAGCTGGGCGACGCGTCGCTCGACACTTTCTCCGACGGAGAGATCCGATTCAAGATAAACGAGAACGTCCGCGGACATGATGTATTCGTGGTCCAGTCGACGTGTTCCCCGACGAATGATTATCTCATGGAGCTCCTAATCATGATAGACGCGCTCAAACGGTCTTCGGCCCGGCGCATAACCGCGGTATTGCCGTATTTCGGTTACGCCAGACAGGACAGGAAAGACCAGCCGCGCGTCCCGATAACGGCGAAGCTCGTCGCTAACCTGCTCACCCAGGCCGGCGCCGACAGGGTGCTTACGATAGACCTGCACGCCGGGCAGATCCAGGGCTTCTTTGACATACCGCTCGACCACCTCTTCGCTTTTAAATTAATGACCGACCATATTAAAAAGATGAAATTGGATAAGAATATCGTAGTAGTCTCGCCCGACGTCGGCGGCATAAAGACTGCCAGGGCCTACGCCAAAGGGCTTAAACGCAACCTCGCCATCGTCGATAAAAGGCGCGTCAATGATAAAGAGGCGGAAGTGATGCATATAATGGGAGACGTCAAGGGTAAGGACGTTGTGCTTGTGGATGACATGGTGGCTACCGCAGGTTCTCTCGTTGAGGCCGTCGAAGCGCTGAAGAAGGAAGGGGCCAATGATGTTTACGCGGCTATTACCCATCCGGTCCTTTGCGGCCCGGCAATAGAGAGACTTAAGAGATCGGCGCTTAAAGAATTGATCGTTACCGATACCATACCTATAGGCAAAGAGAAGGCGATTAAGAACATTAAAGTCCTGTCTGTCGCCCCGCTTCTGGGGGAGGCGATAAAGAGGATACATGAAGAAGAATCGATAAGCGTGTTGTTTAACTGAAATTACCACTGATGGGTAAAAAGGAGAGAGTTACACATGGAAAAGGTGATACTGAAAGCGGAAGTCAGGACTGAAACAGGCAAGAGAATAGCGAAAGACCTTAGGGCAAAAGGCCTTATACCGGCAAATGTTTACAGGCAAGGCAAGGCGGCGCTGAGCCTCCAGGTCGCCAACGTCGAGTTGAAGGATGTCCTGCATACGTCGGCCGGAGAGAACGTTATCATAACGCTGAAGATATCCGGAGGCGCGGTCACTATTAAGGATAAGACCGTGTTGATAAAGGAGATACAGCGTGAGCCTATAAAGGACAGTGTCCTTCATGTCGATTTCAATGAGATATCGTTGACAGAGACGTTGAAGGTTGACGTTCCCATTACCGCCCATGGCGAGCCTGTCGGCGTAAAAGTGGACGGCGGTATCCTGGAACACGTTATGAGAGAACTGCAGGTGGAATGTCTGCCTACAGATATACCCGAGAAGATAGAGGTGGAGATCTCGTCGTTGAAGATAGGGGACGCCGTGTACGTGAAGAGCGTAAAGGTGCCTGATGGCGTCAAGGTCCTTAATGATCCGGAATTGATAGTCATGATAGTGAAGCCTCCTAAGGTAGAGGCTCCGAAAGAGGAAGTCGCCGCTGAAGGCGCGGCGGAACCGGAGCTTATCCGCAAGAAGAAAGAGGAAGAAGCCGGTGAAGGCGAGGAAGGGGCCGCTCCGAAAGAAGGCGAAAAAGGCCCGGCTAAAGAAGAGAAGAAATAGAGGTTAAGTGTATGAAATTCATAGTCGGCCTCGGTAATCCGGGGATGGAGTACCGTTCCACAAAACACAATATGGGTTCTGCGGTAGTAAAGGCCCTGGCGAAAGAGAACCATATCAGGATAAACCAGAAACTCCACTTTTCGCTTGTGGGCAGAGGAAAAATATCCGGAGAGGATGCAGTGCTGGTCCTTCCCGAGACATACATGAACCTATCGGGCCATGCTGTCGGCGAGCTCTTCAGATGCGAGGTAAAAGACGTGAACGACCTCATTATCATATGCGACGACATAAACCTGGAGTTGGGTAAGATAAGGCTTAAGACGCACGGATCCTCCGGAGGGCATAAAGGACTGGAATCGATAGTGGCCACTCTGCGCCGCGACGATTTTCCGCGCCTGCGCGTAGGAATAGCCACGGAAGTTCACAAAGGCGATATAACGAACTACGTCCTTAGTCCTTTCAAACGCAAGGAGATGCGTAATGTGACGCATGTGATATCGTTGGCATCCGACGCCATTACCTGCCTTGTCGGGAAGGGTATCGATATAGCTATGAATAAGTTCAATAAAAGGAAAGTCGGCACGTCATAGAAGTTGAAGAGCGAAGCAGAATGTCTTTGATTTCTTGTTTATGTTGTGGTAGTATCATTGAATGATCAATAAGGAGAGGATAGGTAATGAATAATTACGAAGGGCTTTTCATAATAAAACCCGAGCTTAAAGAAGAAGACGTCAAGAACGTATTTAAGGCAATAGGCGACGCCGTGGTAAAGAACGGCGGCAATGTAAAGAAAGAAGAAAGCTGGGGCAAGCGGCAGCTCGTCTATCCGGTTAAAAAACTCAAGGAAGGCTACTATTACAAGCTCGATTTTGAGGCTCCCGCAAGCGCTGTCTCAAAGCTGGAAGGCGTATGTAAGCTTAACGACGATATATTAAGGACGATGATAACGCGGAGATAGTTATGGCAAATCTCAATAAGGTCTTTCTGATAGGGAATTTAACAAGGGATCCGGAGCTCCGCTACATACCCAGCGGATCGGCCGTAGCTACGTTTACCGTAGCCGTAAATAGGGTATTCAAAAGCCAGACAGGCGAAAAGAAAGAGCAGACCTCTTTTCTCAGGGTCGTAGTATGGGGGCGCCGCGCGGAGGTGTGCGGCGAGTATCTGTCGAAAGGAAGCCCCGTATTCGTGGAGGGGCGGCTGCAGTCGAGGGATTGGCAAACGCAGGACGGCCAGAAGCGGAATACCGTTGAGGTCGTCGCAGATAATATACAATTCTTAAGGATGGGCAAAACCGCGGGTCAGGGGACTTCAGAGGCGCCCGGACCTATGCCGGAGGATATCGCCACCATCAACCTCAGCGAAGAGGCTGAACCGCAGGCGAACGGGAAACCCTCCAGCCAGGCTAATTCAAGCCCAAGCGATGAAGTGCCGTTTTAGAGTCAGACCGAGTTTAGTTAATTGCGTTTATTGGGTTTGTTGGGTTAACGCAATGAACGCAAAAAACGCAACGAACACAATAAACTAACAAGGATATAACGAGGAGAAAAAATGTTTAAACCTTTCAATAAGCCGAAAACGGGTAGGGACGGTAAGCGCGTCAAGAAGGACCCTAAGAAGAAAAAGATATTTAAGAAGAGGCCGTGCAGATTCTGCAATGATAAGGTAGAGAACCTCGATTATCTCGAATATATGAGGTTCCAGAAATTCCTGACTGAGAGAGGCAAGATCATGCCTTCGAGGATCTCGGGAAACTGCGCAAAACACCAGAGACAGCTTGCGAAGGCCATCAGGAAAGCCCGCATCATGGCGCTGCTGCCTTTTGTGGCTGAATAGTAGAGTTAGAGCATAGATACAATGAGGAGAACATGAAAGTTATACTTACACAGAACGTCGATAGGATCGGTTCTATAGGGGACGTCGTTACGGTTAAAGAGGGCTTCGCCAGGAACTTTCTAATCCCAAGTAACAAGGCAAAAGAAGCCACTCCGGGGAACATGAAGATACTCGATCTTTTGAAGAAGAAGAAAGCCTCGGAAGAGGCTAAGATAATAGACGCGGCCAAAAAGATAGCCGATAAGATCTCCAACCTCTCGCTTACTATAGCCGCGCAGGCGGGCGAAGAAGAAAAATTATTCGGATCTGTGTCGAATGACGATATCGCCTCCGCTCTCGCCGGAGAAGGCATAGAGGTGGATAAGAGGGGCATCCAGCTGGAAGAGCCCATAAAGAAGCTTGGAGTATATCAGGTCATAGTCAAGGTCCATCCGGAAGTGAAGGCGAACCTTAGAGTGTGGGTAGTTAAAAAGTAGACAGCTTTGTGTAAAGTTTTATGTGTAATGTGTAATGTTGGTGTAATGTAGCTATGTGTAATGGAAAATTCGCTCTGTCTAATCTTTTTACATTAAACAATAACCCATTAAACTCGCTTTACACATTACACATTTAACATTACACAAAATTGTTAGAGAGTGCTATGGCTCAAGAGTCGATAGAAAAGGTCCCGCCGCAAAACGTAGAAGCCGAGATAGCGGTCATCGGATCCATGCTCTTAGATCACGACGCTATTTCGCAGGCCGTAGAGATATTGAATTCGGATTATTTCTATAAAGAATCCCACAGGAAATTATACTCCGCGATGTTAAGGCTCTTCGACGAGAACAAGGCCGTCGACATCATAACGGTCATGGAAGAGCTCAAGAAGACAAACTCACTTGATGACGCAGGCGGCCCGGCCTACATATCGAGCCTCGCGTCGGCCGTCCCTACCACAGCAAATTTTGTCCATTACGCTAAGATAGTCAAGGAAAAGGCCCTTCTCAGAAACCTCATTAATACAGCCACCCAGATAGTCACCGAATGTTATGATACCACCATGGACGCCGATACGCTTGTGGACAAGGCGGAACAGCGCATATTCGACGTTACATCCAAGAAAGTGGAATCCAGGTTCGTCTCCCTTAGAGAAGTCATAAAAGATTCCATAGAGACCATAGACAACCTTTACCAGAGAAAAGAGAATATTACCGGCATAGCTACCGGCTACAGGGAACTCGATATGAGGACCGCCGGGCTGCAGCCCTCTGACCTGGTGGTTATAGCGGGCCGTCCTTCGATGGGTAAAAGCGCGCTGGCTTCATGCATAGTGGAGCATGCGGGCGTTATCGAAAAAGAGCCGGTCGCGTTCTTCAGCCTTGAAATGTCCAAAGAACAGCTCGTCCAGAGGATGCTATGTTCGCACGCGAGAGTCGACGCGCATAAGGTCAGGACGGGTTTTCTGTCCCAGGCGGATTGGCCGAGGCTCGTCAGCGCGGCCGGAAAGTTATCGGAAGCGCCTATCTACATAGATGATTCACCGGGCATAACGGTCCTGGAGCTGAGGGCTAAGGCACGGCGGCTAAAGGCCCAGTTCGATATTAAATTGATAGTGCTCGATTATCTCCAGCTTATGCAGGGGCCCGCTAGATCCGAATCGAGGCAGCAGGAGATATCCGAGATATCCAGGTCGCTGAAGGCTATAGCCAAAGAGTTGAAGGTGCCGCTCATCGCTATAAGCCAGTTGTCGCGCGCTGTGGAGCAAAGGTCCGACCACAGGCCCCAGCTTTCCGACTTGAGGGAGTCGGGCGCTATTGAACAGGATGCCGACCTGGTGCTGCTTCTCTTGAGAGAGGAGTATTACAACCCGACCGATGAGAACAAGGGTATTGCGGAGGTCATAATAGCTAAGCAGAGGAACGGCCCAGTAGGGAGCCTGAACCTCGCGTTTCTCGGAGAGTATATGCGTTTTGAGAACATTGCCCAGAAGTCGGAAGATTTTGTCGACGTGGATATGGAAAAGATGGAGAGAGTGTGAGACGCTACAAAATAATCGCGATCCTTATATTGCCTGTGATGCTGTGCGGCGTTTTTACGGCCGTTTCTTATTCACAAGGCGCCGCCGGGAACGAGGGAAGGACCATTGCAAGCGTAAATGTAAAGAATAACAGGGTCATCAGCACCGAGACCATATTAGCCAAGATAAAGACGAGGGCGCAGGAAAAATTCAGTCAGGATGTCGTTAACGACGATATAAAAAGACTTTATGCGATGCAGTTCTTTACCGATATATCAATAGACGTGGAAGAGCGCGACGACGGCGTGGCCGTGACGTTCCTTGTGGAAGAGAAACCGGTCATCGAAGATATCGTTTTTAAGGGCAATACGGCCCTGCGGAGCCAGAAGCTTAAATCGACGATGAAATCGAAACCCAATGAAATGCTTAATCTCACTTTGCTGGCCCAGGATATAGCCGAAATAAAAGAACAATATATAAAGAAAGGTTATCCGCTCGCGGAGGTCGCGTATACGCTTGGTGTGGATAAAGAGACCAATAAGGCGACCATTAACATCGCGGTAGACGAAAAGACGCATATAAAGGTGGCGAGCATCAACATCTCCGGCAATAAGGCCGTACCTACAAACAAGATAAAGAAGATATTGGGGACGAAGCCCGCATGGCTCTTCAACCCGGGAGTATTTAAAGAAGAAGTTTTACAGGAGGACCTCGACAAGATAAGGGCTATGTACGACGATATAGGGTATCTTGACGTTGACGCCGTGCCGAGATTGGATTACATAGAGAACGGCACTAAACTCAACATCAATGTGGATGTGATAGAAGGCAAGCAGTATAAGGTCGGCGACATATCGGTAAAAGGCAACCTCGTCCTGCCCGAAAAAGACGTTAACGGCAGGATAACGATGAAGAAGGGGAAACCTTTTTCTACCAGGATGCTGCGCGATGATTCCTCGGCCGTAAGGCAATATTATTATAAATATGGGTATATGAACGTCATTGTCGATGTGGATCGGCAGCTGAACCAGGATACGGGTGATATCGATATCGTATATAATGTCGACGCCAAAGAGATCGTGTATGTCGGCAAGATAGAGGTTAAGGGCAATACGAAGACCAGGGATGTCGTGGTCAGGAGGGAAGTCAGGCTGTACCCCGGAGATAAGTTCGACGGAGACAAGATAAGGCGTTCGAAGGAGAGGATATATAACCTCGGATTTTTCGAGAACGTCGGTTTCGATACCGAGGCGACCGGGAATCCGAATGTCCAGGATCTCGTAGTGAACGTCAAAGAGACGAAGACCGGCGAATTCTCCTTCGGCGGCGGGTATAGTTCGGTGGATATGTTATTGGGCTTCGTGGAGATAACGCAGAGGAATTTCGATCTCTTGAATTTCCCTTCATTTACCGGCGCCGGACAGAACCTGTCGATCAAGGCCGAGATAGGCATGGTCAGGAATAATTTCGATCTGGCATGGACAGAGCCGTGGATATTCGGATATCCCTACCTTTTCGGGTTCGACGTTTACAGGACGACCCATTACCAGAAAGGCGAGCTGGGATGGGCGTATGATGAGTCCAGGACGGGATTCAACATGAGGCTGGGAAAAGAGTTTACGGATTATATCAGGGCCGATCTTAACTACAGGATAGAGGAAGTACAGATATCGGATGTCATCGATAACGCGTCCCAGGACTTCAAAGACGAAGCGGGAAAGAATTGGATATCGAAATTGACGTTCGACCTTACAGTAGATACCCGGGATAACATATTCAATCCTATGAGAGGTTACGTAGCCAACGGTTACGTAGAGAACGCCGGCGGCATCATAATGGGCGATAAGGATTTCGTAAAAGGCGGCGCCTCGGCGGCGTATTACCATACATTCTTCCAAAAAATAGTCCTCGAGGTAAAGGGAAGGCTCGGTCTCGAGAGCGCGTATAGCGATACGGCAAAGGTGCCCATATACGAACGGTTCTACGCCGGCGGAGCGAATACAATACGCGGATATAAGGAAAGACGCGTGGGCCCGAGAGATACCGGGTCCAATGAGCCCATAGGAGGCGAGAGCATGCTTATAGGCAACGCGGAACTTACCTTCCCTATATACGAGAGGGTGATAAAAGGGGCGGTATTCTATGACGTAGGTAATGTATGGGGTAAGATGGGAGATTTTGTCAGAGGCGGGGAATTTCGTTCCGGCGCGGGAGTCGGCTTAAGGGTTAAGACCCCGGTCGGTCCCGTGAAGGTGGATTACGGTTATCCGCTGAATAAGAATTATCAGGACGAAAGGACCGGAGAGTTCTATTTCAGTATGTCGAGGGGGTTTTAGGGGCGTAGTTATAAGTCGTAAGTTTTAAGTTGTAAGATAAAAAAATAGATGCGAAATTTAAAAAAGGGGGAGAAGATGAAGAAGCTGATGGTTTTAGCGGTAGCGGCAGTTTTTGCATTTGGCCTTTTCACCGGCGTGGCGGGAGAGGTTTACGCTAAGGAATACAAGCTCGCTTATGTAGACCTGGCGAAAGTATTTGATGAATATAAGAAGACTAAGGATTCGGAAAAAAACCTAGAAGAAAAAGGCAAGGCGAAAGAGGCCGAACGGAATAAGATGGTAGATGAATTGAGGAAACTCAAGGATGAGCAGGCTCTTCTTTCGGAAAAAGGCAAGGCCGATAAGCAGAAGGTCATAGATGAGAAGATAAAAGTTCTGCAGGCATTCGATAGTAAGGCCCAGGCCGAGCTCATGAAGGAGAGGAACGATCTTCTTGGCGGCATCATGAAGGACATAGAAAAGGTCATCGGCGACTACGCTAAAGAAGCGGGTTACGACATAGTGCTCAATTCGCGCATGCTGTTATACGGCGGAGAACAGTACGACGTGACGGCTGAGGTACTCAAAAGGCTGAATAAGTAAACCGCATCGATAAATATATGTCTAAAAAAGTAAAGGAAATAGCGCGGTTCATCGGCGGCGAAGTCGTCGGCGACGGCGAGATTTTGATAAAAGGCATAAACGGCATTAATGAGGCGCGCGAAGGGGACCTCTCTTTCCTGCTGAACATTAAATGCGACGGTCTGCTGGAGAAGACGTGCGCCAGCTGCGTAGTGGTGCCGAAGACCATAAAGAAGAGTTGTCAGAAACCTCTTATCAAGGTCGATGACCCGTCGACCGCTTTCTCTAAGATAATCGATGTCCTGTTCCCGGAAAGGATCCCGCATCCGAAAGGTGTCCATCCTACGGCGGTGATATCGAAGAGCGCCAGGCTCTCCCGCAACGCCGCTGTGGGGCCGTATGCTGTCATCGAGGACGGCGCCGAGATAGGCGATAATACCGCGATTTATCCATTCTGCTATGTAGGCAAAAATGCCAAAGTAGGTAAAGACTGTATTATATATCCCAATGTCACCGTCAGGGAAGAGGTGATCATCGGGAATAGAGTCATAATACATTCCGGCACGATAGTCGGAAGCGACGGGTTCGGTTACGATGTCCAGCCGGATGGGACCTTTTTTAAGATACCGCAGGTAGGAACCGTCGTCCTGGAAGATGACGTCGAATTGGGCGCCTGCGTAACGATAGACCGCGCCAGATTTAATAAGACTGTAATAGGTAAGGGGTCCAAGATAGACAATCTGGTCCAGATAGCGCACAATGTCATCCTGGGCCCGAATTGCGTTATAGCGGCTCAAACAGGTATATCCGGGAGCACCGAACTTGGCAGGAACGTGATATTCGGGGGCCAGGTAGGAGTGGCGGACCATCTTAAGATAGGTGACTTTGTCCGCGCCGGCGCCAAGACCGGCATATCTAAATCTTTTCCCGCCAACACTACTTTGTTCTGGTATCCGGCAAAACCGGTAGATAAGGCGAGAGATATCATAGCGTCTATCGGGCTCTTGCCCAAACTCTATGAACGCGTCCGCGCGCTGGAATCCAGGATAAAAGAATTAGAGAAGTGATCCCTATTAGACAAAGGACGATAAAAGATCAGGTTGTGGTGGAAGGCGTCGGCCTCCAGACAGGCAAGCCGATAACATTAAAGCTTAACAGCGCCCCCGCAAATTCAGGCGTAAATTTCATAAGGACCGATCTTCCAAATAAACCCCTTTTAAACATACGATCTTTAGGCCCAACTATGAACCAGAACATTCTCCCCAAACACTCCGGGGGTTCGGTTCATAGTTGCCATGAACCGAACGAAGTTCTGGTTCATGGCAAGGCCCCGGAACGCAGGACTACTCTGGGCACAGGCCCACTCCAGATACAGACAACGGAACATTTTCTCGCCGCTCTTTCAGGCCTCGGTATAGATAATATAACCGCCGAATTGGATAATGTAGAACTGCCCGGCCTGGACGGAAGCGCATTAGGCTTTGTCGAGGCGTTGAAGAAGGCCGGGATGCGGGAGCAGGACGAGCCCCGGAAGGTATTGAAAGCGGAGAACGCTGTTTGGGTCAGGGGCGATGACAATATATTGGCTGTCTTTCCGAGCGATGAATTCAAGATCTCGTACACGATGTCTTACAAGAACCCGTCTCTCGGGACCCATTTTTTTGAGATAGCCGTGAACGAAAAGTCCTTTGAAAAGGAGATAGCGCCGGCAAGGACGTTCTGCCTGAAAGAAGAGGCCCTCATACTTTTGAAGATGGGGTTGGGCAAGGGAGCCAATTACGATAACACCCTTGTAATAAGTAAAGAGGGCCCGGTGAAGAATAAACTGAGGTTCGCCGATGAACCTGTCAGGCATAAAGTGCTCGATCTCATAGGAGACCTCTATATACTGGGTATGCCGCTTATCGGTCATGTAGTAGCTGTAAAGAGCGGCCATAAATTGAATATGGAACTTGTGAAGAAACTTAAAAAGGAGTGAGCTATAGATGGGTGAAAAAGCGCTTGATATATTAGGGAAGACGCTGGATATAAACCAGATACAGCAGATATTGCCCCACAGGTATCCGTTCCTGTTCGTCGACAAGATAGTCGAAGTAAGCGAAAAAAAGGTCGTCGGCATTAAGAATGTCACTATAAACGAACCTTTCTTTCAGGGCCACTTTCCGGGGCATCCGATAATGCCGGGAGTCCTTATCATAGAGGCGATGGCCCAGGTAGGCGGCGTCGGCGCGCTCAATATGAGAGATAACCTGGGAAAGCTTGCGTATTTTTTAAGCATAAATAACGCCAGATTTCGGAAGCCGGTGCTGCCCGGAGACGTCTTGAGGATAGAGGTCGATCTCCTGAAGACAAAGCTTAGCGTCATGCAGGTACATGCGGTGGCAAAGGTCGGTGATGATGTGGTTGCCGAGGCAGACCTCATGTTCGCGTTCATCAGGTCGTCTGAAGAAGAGAAGAAATAATATAAAATGACAAGAATAGGTCTGGTCGCAGGTTCAGGTAAGCTTCCTTCTGTTTTTGCCCGCGTGGCGAAAGACAAAGGGGATATTGTGATAGCGTTCGCCCTTAAAGGGGTGACCGATTCGGGTCTGGAAGAGCACGTCCACAAGATACACTGGTTCGAATGGGGCGATCTCAAGAAGGCTGTCCTATTGCTGGCTGCCGAGAGGATAAGGAAGATCGTAATGCTGGGCAAGGTAAAGAAAGAGACGGTCTTTAAAGACGACAAGAATCTTGACGCCGACGCAAAGTCGATCCTGAATAAGATCGACGGAAAGCAGGACTACCAGATACTTAACGGGATAGCCGATTTTCTGGGTAAATTCGGCGTTGAGGTCCTCGATTCCACCACATATCTTAAAGACCTTATACCCTCTAAGGGCCTTCTTACCAGGAGAGAGCCTACAAAAAAGGAGCTGGAAGATATAGAATACGGTAGTTCTGTCGCAAGAACGATGTCCATGTTCGATATAGGCCAGACGATCGCCGTGAAAGACAGGTCTGTCATCGCCGTGGAAGCCGCTGAGGGGACGGATGAGACGATCCTCCGCTCCGGCTCCCTTGTCAAGGGCGGATTCGTCGTAGTGAAAGTCGCGCGTCCTAACCAGGATATGCGGCTCGATGTGCCGCTTATCGGGCCGGATACTCTTATGACTCTTATAAAGGCAGGCGGCAGCGTTCTCGCCCTTGAGGAAAAAAAGACCATCCTTATGGATAAGGATGGTCTTGTAAAGCTCGCCGACGAAAACGGAATATCCGTCGTAATAATTTAGAGCAGCGGCAGGTACTTCTTGATCTCGTAGCCCGTTATCTGCGTCCTGTAGTCCTCCCACTCCTTCTTCTTATTTATCAGGAACCTTGTGAATATATGCTCTCCGAGCGCCTCTTTTACCAGGGCGCTCTTTTCAGTCTCCGCTATGGCTTGATAGAGATTCCCCGGCAACGCTACGAGGCCCCTGTGTTCCCGCTCGGACATCTCCATCTTGTATATGTTCGGCTCGACCGGCTCAGGCGCCTTATATTGTTTCTCTATGCCGTCGAGTCCGGCGGCCAGCATGACGGCGAAGGCCAGATACGGATTGGCTGACGGGTCCGGGCACCGCAGCTCAGCCCTCGTTGCCTTCTCGTTCCCGGGCCTGTATACCGGCACCCTTATAAGCGCCGTCCTGTTCTTTTGCGCCCATGACGAGTATACCGGCGCCTCATATCCCGCGACAAGCCTCTTATAAGAATTGACCCATTGCGCGGTAAGGGCGCATATCTCTCTGGAGTGTTTTATCTGCCCGGCTATGAAATGTTTCGCGATGGCCGACAGGTGGTGCTTGTCGTCTCTGTCATAAAAAGCGTTCTTGTCGCCTTTGAACAAGGATTGATGGACGTGCATACCGCTCCCGGCCACGCCGTATATGGGCTTAGGCATGAAGGTAGCGTAGACGCCATGAGCCTTTGCCACTTCCTTTATGCAGTATCTGGCCGTTATGATATTATCGGCCATAGTTAAAGCCTTGCTGTACCTTAAGTCTATCTCGTGCTGGGACGGGGCGACTTCGTGGTGGCTCGCCTCCATGGGTATGCCCATCTTTTCCAGTATCCCGACGGTCTTGTTCCTCAAGACGTCCGCGATATCATTAGGGATGAGCTCAAAATATGTCCCTTCGTCCAGGGTCTCAGGAGCTTTCTCGGATTTAAAGTAGAAATATTCAAGCTCCGGGCCTATGTAAAGGGTCAGCCCCATCTTTTCGGCCCTATCAAGCTGCCTTTTCAGCGCGTATCTGGAGTCGCCGGCATAAGGCGTCCTATCGGGGTTCAGTATGTCGCAGAATAACCTTGCTACCGGTTCGGCCGATCCCTCCCACGGCAGTATCTGGAACGTCGCCGGGTCAGGCATCGCTATGATATCGGATTCCTGCGCCTCGGCAAAGCCCGTCACCGAAGAGCCGTCGAATCCCTTGCCGTGGTAGAGCGCCTCCTCGAGGTCCCTCGGCGTTATAGAAACGCACTTCAATATGCCGAGGATATCGACGAACCATAATTGTATGGTGTTGATGTTATTGTCCTTTACCATCTTAAGGACTTTGGCTTCGCTTCCTTTTCCGCGCAGCATCTTCTTCATATCAGCCTCTTTATGGTGGCTTTCGCCCTTTTTAAGTTTTGCTGCCTCATCGTTGTCGATGATATATTGCCTGCCCGCCCTGGTAGCTTTTATCGTGCCCTTATTTATCCTGTCTATGACGGCCTGTCTCGATATACCCATCACCTTGGCCAATTGTGTAGGGCTTATGTATCCTTGTGCCATAATATCTCCTTTGCTTGACAATTGTCAAGTCTATCATACAGCTTGTCACTTGTCAAGTGTAAAGTGGGGAAAATTTTTCTGCTCCACCACAGGGCAGCTTAACGGCAGGCGCCCTTTCGGCTAATTTTGCCGTCAAGAGTATTTGGGTTTAGTATTAATAATAAATTTTTCACCTTGCTGTTATGGAGACAGCGGCTTAAAAAGAGTTTGTGTTGCGGTGCGGCCTCGGCAAAATATAACGCCTCAAGGGCTACCTGCCGTTATCTGCCCCTGCAGTCGGAGCGAAGAAATTTTATTGAGGTGGCAGGTTAGAAGCATCTTCGGCAATCGCCCAAAAGTTCCCTGCCCGCCGGCATGAATCTAAGTCGGGCAGGCGGGCGCCATCTGAGACAGGGGTGAAGAAATTTTACTGGGGGGCAGGTTAAAAGTTGCTTCGGCTAGCGCCCGAAAGCACTGCCACCTGGGGAGCGAAAAATTTTCCAGGTGGAGCGAGTTGGAAATTTTTACAGCTGGGTAATGCTGTATGGCCACGAGGCCATGTGGGTTGAGCCGTAAATTTTGCTAAGATTATAGCTATTACCCAAAGCATATTGAAGCAGGGCACCCATAAGAACTGAATAAAGCGGATTAATTTCTACAAAACTGATCATTCTTGAAAGCAAAATTAGGCGAAGCCCACGGCCGAGATGGCCATTGGGGATAGGGTGTAAAAATTTCATAAGGAGCGAATATTTTCAGTGCTCACATAACGAGGCTTAGGTTTGAGCTAAATACGTAAAAATTTCATAGTAGCGAATTATTGAAGCAGAGGAAGGATGGATTTGGCGGCGCGGAGGCGCGCGCCGGGTCCGCCTAAAGAAACCTTGACGGCCTGCAGGTCGCTTAGCATGGCGGCCATCTTGCCGGCGTTTTCCATTATCTCGACGGACTTGGCGGCTATATTAGCCGGCGTTGCGTCGTACTGCAAGAGTTCCGGCACCACTTCTTTTCCGGCGATGACATTGACGAGACCCACGAAGGGAGACTTCATGACGGCCTTATATAATATATATGTCAGGAAGCTTGTCTTATACATCATGACAAAAGGCGTCCCTATTATGGCGGTCTCAAGAGTTGCCGTCCCCGACGCTACTATTGCGAAGTCGGAGGCGCCCACGATATTATATGTATCGCTTGTAGCGATCCTGACGTCGAGGCCTGAATTGCCGACCGCTTCTTCGTAGAAACGTAAGGGAAGGCCGGGATGGCGCGCTATTATGAATTGCGCGCCTTTCAGTTTGTCGTTCAGGATGCCTGCGGCGGACAGCATCACCGGAAGGAAAGACCTTACCTCGAGAGAGCGCGAGCCGGGCAGGAGGGCGATCGTCTTCTTTCCTTTTAAAAGATCGTACGCCTTCATTACGTCATCCTTGGGCAGAGTCATCTTAACTATATCGACTAGGGGATGGCCCACAAATTCCGCGTCCACTCCGTATCTCTTGTACAGCTCCTCCTCGAACTTGAAAAATACGATCATCTTCTTTACGCATCTCTTAATTATCTCGATCCTGTCGAGCCCCCACGCCCATATCTGCGGGCTTATGTAGTATACGACGGGTATCGACCTCTTCTTCAGGGCTTTTGCCAGTCTCAGGTTAAAGCCGGGGTAGTCGACCAGTATGGCCAGGTCCGGCTTTTGGGCTTCTATCTTCGACATGACCGCCTTATAGGCTTTTCCGACGGTAGCTATGTTCTTTACCACCTCGACCGCGCCGACCAACGCCAGTTTCGATATGTCGAAGATGACTTCAACGCCGGCCTCTTTGGAGAGTTCGCCGCCGGGCCCGAAAAAACGC
The DNA here is from genome assembly GCA_041648975.1 of Candidatus Omnitrophota bacterium. Taxonomy (NCBI): domain Bacteria; kingdom Pseudomonadati; phylum Candidatus Omnitrophota; species Candidatus Omnitrophota bacterium. The sequence continues at coordinate 38,432 of JBAZNZ010000009.1, forward strand.
AAGCCCTGCCGCATAGATCTTAAGTCTTTTACGAGATTGGAAGCATGTAGGTCGCCGGACGGTTCTCCGGCCACTATGAGGATATTCATGGTTTCTTGGAAGGTAGTATCTTTTCCGTTATTTGAAGCGCTACCTGAAGGGCGCGCTTTCCTTCTACGCCGGAAACCTTAGGCCGCTTGCCGGTCCTTACGCATTCGATGAACGACTTCAACTCCCGCTTCAACGCCTCTTTCTTCTTTATCTTTATCTTCTCTTTTATTATCCTATCATCGGTCTTTTTGAATATCGCGGCGTCCTGGGTGACGTAGTCCAGCGAAACGTAGGAGTCTTCCTGGAATATGCGCATCTTCCTGACGACGTCTTTTGTGACGCGGCTCGCCGTTATGTCGGCGATCGTCCCGTCTTCGAATGTCAGTCGGACGTTCGCGACGTCTTCATGGTCCGATATTGTGCTAAGCCCCACAGCCTCTATATTGACTACATCCTGCTCCATCAGTCCCAGGACTATGTCTATATCGTGTATCATGAGGTCCAGGACCACGCCCACGTCCTTCACCCTCTTGTGAAACGGCCCAAGCCTCTGGCATTCTATGAATTTCGGTTTCTTGAGATAAGGCTCTATCGCGAGGACCGCCGAATTGAACCTTTCGATATGGCCCACCTGGATTATGAGGTTCCTGTCCCTGGCTATCTGGACCAGCTCTTCAGCTTCCGAAAGGGTCTTTGTGATCGGTTTTTCTATTAAGACGTGAATGTCGTGGTTCAGGAACTCTTTGGCTATGTTGTAATGCAGACTCGTGGGGACGGCTATACTTACGGCTTGGACCTTATCAAAAAGCTCTTCATAATCGGCATAACTGGAAGTATGGTACTTCTTACCGGCCTCCAGGGCCTGCTCCAGGTTGCAGTCGCATATGCCTACCAGTTTTACGTTGTCGAGCCTCGAATAGACCTTGGTGTGGAATGTGCCCAGACGGCCGACACCTACTACTCCGATTTTTATCTTTTCCATGCTATTTCCTCAGGTACACAAGGGTGGATTATATCACTAATGTACCGCTTTTGCAAGAAGTTAACCAATAATCTATGTTAGACCTACGAGGAGTGCCCCGCCGATTCTTTCACTCGGGGCGGGATCCCGCCCCGAGTCTTATTCCGGGCGGGGATTACTTAGGCTCGTCACACCTCGTAGGTGATAGGTCATCTTCAAATTTGCCTCGACAACCCGGTGCCATTGTGTTAATATATGAAGCCGTTGTGGTCTAAGTTTGGAATTTTCATTCGCACTGGCGAAATCCCGCCCCTAATACCTGCATCCTAAAGACTGCGGTCTGAATTGGCGGGATGAATCCCCTGATTGGATAAAATATGAATAAATACGCGAGGCTCGTAAGGTTCGTTATACCGCACGCATGGGAGCTTGTGCTGGCCGCTGTCTGCATGGTCATCACATCCGCATTCGGCGGCGTATCCATAAGCATGATAATACCGCTTGTGGATAAGGTAATAGCCGGCAAGAAGATAATGGTGCCGGGAAACGTGCCTTTGCCTGCCCCGATCCAGTACCTTTTAGATGCAGCTAACTCTATGTCAGCCATGGAGTTGTTGAACAGCATGATGATAATTGTCACGGTGCTGTGGCTATTAAAGAACTTCTTCGGATTCTACCAGACATATCTGATGAACGACGTATCCCAGCGCGTCATAAGGGATGTCAAGAACACCATATACAAGAAATTTCTCACCCTTTCCATGGATTTTTATTCAAGGAACTCTACCGGCAAATTGATGTCCAGAGTGACATACGACGCCGCTATAATAAGGGATTCCATATCCTCGGGCCTCACGGACCTTTTTTACCAGCCTATCCAGCTCATCATCTACATGTCGATGTTGATAGGGATAAAGGTATACTTCTCCATATCCTGGGTGCTTATAGTCATAAGCATAGGGATATTCCTGCTGGTGGTATACCCGGTGATGCTGATAGGCAAGAAACTTAAAGCCATATCCAAGAAATCTCAGGAGAAGATGGGGGATATAACCACGACCCTGCACGAGACGATATCGGGCGTGCGTGTCGTAAAGGCCTTCTCCATGGAAGATTATGAAGCGAAAAAATTCGCCGACCAGAATAACTACTTCTATAAGCTTGAAATGAAATCGGTGAAGAGGATGGCCGTTGTCAGCCCGTTGACGGAATTCGTCGGGATGATCTGCGTTGCGGTGATCCTGTGGATAGCGGGTAAGGAGATAGTCTCGGGTGCGTTGTCTGCGGGCGCTTTTGTCACGTTCCTCGCATGCATGCTCTCCATATTGAAGCCAATCAAGCGTCTCACGAACGTATACAATATAAACCAGCAAGCGCTTGCGGCCGCCGACAGGATATTCGAGACTCTCGACGCGAACCCTTCAGTAATGGAGAAGCCCGGGGCCGTAGAATTGCCAAGGATAAGAGAGCGCGTGGCATTGAGACACGTCTATTTCAGGTACGAGGATAAGGATATATTAAAAGATATAAATATTGAGGTGAAGGTCGGCGAGATCGCGGCGTTTGTGGGCCCAAGCGGCGTCGGCAAGACTACGCTGGTCAATCTGGTCCCGCGTTTTTATGATGTTACTGAGGGGCAAATCCTGGTCGACGGCATAGATGTCCGGGATTGTACGCTGAAATCGCTCATGGGCCAGATAGGCATCGTTACGCAGGAGACGATATTATTTAATGATACGGTCGCCTCGAACATAGCCTACGGCACCAGGAGTTTCGATAAGGACGGCGTGATGAGGGCCGCCAAGATAGCTAACGCCCACGATTTTATAATGAGGATGCCAAAGGGTTACGAGACGATGATCGGCGAGCGCGGGTTCAGGCTTTCAGGCGGCGAGAAGCAGAGGCTTGCCATAGCCAGGGCCGTCTTCAAAGACCCGCCGATCCTGATACTCGATGAGGCGACCTCCCAGCTCGATACGGAGTCCGAGATACTGGTCCAGGAGGCCATAGACAGGATGATGAAGGGCAGGACGGTCTTCGTCATCGCCCACCGCCTGAGCACGATAAAACACGCCACATCAATATATGTATTGGACGCCGGCAGGGTGGTCGACAAGGGCTCGCATGAGGAGCTTATCGCGAAAGAGGGCCTCTATAAGCGCCTTTATGACATGCAGTTCAGGGATAATGTGTTGAGGTAAAATTTTTCGCCTCGCCACAGGGCAGCTTAACGGCAGGCGCCCTTTCGGCTAATTTTGCCGTCAAGAGTATATAGGTCAATGTTTGTAATTAATTTTTATTTTGCTGTTATGCAGACAACGGCTTTAAGGAATTTGGGTGTAGTGCGGTGTCGACAAAATATAACGCCTCAAGGGCAACCTGCCGTTATCTGCCCTTGCAGTTAAGAGCGAAGAAATTTTGCTGAGGGGGCAGGTTAAAAGCCGCTCCGGCAATCGCCCAAAAGTTCTGCCACCTGAGTAGCGAAAAATTTTAGCTTGGGAACAGATTAAAACCTAAGCCGACGTTATGATGAGCACATTGAAAATATTAGGTCTTTGTGATGGAGAAAAACGGTTATATATAAGCATTTTTGCATATTAAAAGAGCCAAGGCTGTTCGAGGCCGGATCATCGTCCCGCCGAAAGCGGGACGCCGGCCGAGTTGCCGCAGGCTCCCGTTTTTCGACTGAACAAAGACCGACCCTATAGCTATACTGAAGGGGGAATATTTTCAGTGCTCACATAACTAGGCTTAGGTTAGAGCAGTATCTGTAAAAATTTCATTCACAAATATCCTTGCAAAATAGGGTCGGACAGCGTATAATATCGAGACTTAAAATCGCATAAAGTAGTATATACAATGGACATAACACAATGAGAAGGAAGGAGAAAGAAAGTAAAATATGGTAGAATCTGCGTTGATGAAGAACTTATTAGAGGCGGGGGTGCACTTCGGTCATGAGACGAAGAGGTGGAACCCCAAGATGAAGAAGTATATATTCGGCGAAAAGAACGGCATCTACATCATAGACCTTTCCAAGACCGAAGAATGCATAAGGAAGGCATGCGATTTCCTGAGATCCATCGCCACGAGCGGCGGCTACGTCCTGTTTATCGGAACGAAGAAACAGGCCCAGGATATAATCAAAGAGGACGCGTCGAGATGCGGCATGTTCTTTGTGAACCAGAGGTGGCTCGGCGGTATGCTGACCAATTTCCAGACGATAAAGAAGAGCATCAAGCGTCTGACTGAGATTGAAAGGCTCAAAGAGGATGGCACCCTTGCCAAGCTGTCGAAGAAAGAGGCTTCCAAGCTGAATAAAGAGATGTTCAAACTGAATAAGAACCTCGAGGGCGTCAGGGCCATGGATAAATTGCCAAAGGCCGTATTTGTCGTGGACTCTAAAAAAGAGGACATAGCGGTAAAAGAGGCGAAGTTATTGAAGATCCCTATAATAGCGCTCGTCGATACGAACTCCGATCCGGATATGGTCAATTACATCATACCCGGCAATGACGACGCGATCCGCTCGATAAAGCTTGTCACCGGCATCATAGCCGACAGCCTTATGGAAGGTAAACGGGCTTTTGCGGCGAGCGAGGCCAAGGCAAAGGAAGAGGCTGAAGAAGAGGCTGAAGATGGGATAAAGGTCGTTGATGAGAAGATAGAGGAACTTGTCGAAGGAGACCTCAAATTAAAAGAAGACGAGTCTCTGCCTAAAGACGTTCCCATAAAGAAGAAGAAGAAAGTTAAATAAGCGTGATGACTGAGGTAGTGATTAAGCAATTAAGTTATTAAGCGATTAAGTTTTACTTAATCACTTAATCGCTGAGAGGATATAAAGCATAGAATCGCTTAATTACCAAGTCAACTTTACGAGGAGAAACGATGATAGACGCGATAAAGAAACTCAGGGAAAAGACGAACGCCGGCGTTGTGGATTGCAAAAAGGCGCTCCGCGAATCGGGCGGGGATATCGATAAAGCGGTTGAGGTATTGAGAAAGCAGGGAGTGGCCCTGGCATCCAAGAAGATCGGGCGCGCGGCTAAAGAGGGACGGATAGAGAGCTATATCCACCTCGGCGGTAAGATAGGGGTCCTGGTCGAAGTAGATTGCGAATCGGACTTCGTAGCGAGGAACGACGACTTCAAGACATTCGTGAAGAACCTGGCCATGCAGGTCGCCGCGTCCAATCCGATATATGTGAAGAGAGAGGATGTGTCGGACGCCGCCATAAAGAAAGAAACAGAGATAATAAAGGCGCAGCTGGTGGGTAAACCGGCCGCCGCCGCGGATAAGATAATAGACGGCAAGCTGACTAAATTCTACGAAGAGGTCTGCCTTCTTGAGCAGCCTTTCATAAAGGACCCAAGCCTGAAGGTCAAGGATGTCTTGACGTCGATGATCGCCAAGATAGGCGAGAATATCATAGTGCGCAGGTTCACGAGATTTCAGGTTGGGGAAGAGCTATAAAACAGTTGTAAGCTATAAGTTGTAAGTCATAAATTTTTGTCTTACAACTTAAAACTTACGACTTACAACTAACTATGTCCAAGCCAGTATTTAAACGTGTAGTTCTGAAACTTTCGGGCGAGGCGCTTCAGGGACGCATGGGTTCCGGCATCGATTACGAAGTCATCGCCTCGATCGCCAGCCAGATCAAAGAGGCCAGGAAGCTCGGCGTAGACATAGCTATAGTTATCGGCGGCGGCAATATATTCCGCGGGGTCTCCGGCAACGTTAAAGGCATAGACAGGGTCAGCGCCGATTATATGGGTATGCTCGCGACGGTGATAAACGGCCTCGCCCTGCAGGACGCGCTCGAAAAAGTCGGGGTATTTACGAGGGTACAGACCGCTATAGCGATGCAGGCCCTCGCTGAGCCGTATATAAGACGGCGCGCCATAAGACATCTCGAAAAGAACAGGGTAGTGATATTTGTCGGCGGCACCGGTAACCCTTATTTCACTACCGATACTACGGCGGCGCTGCGAGCGATAGAGATAGGCGCTGATGTCATATTGAAAGCCACTAAAGTAGACGGGATATATTCGTCCGACCCGGTCAAGAACAAGAAGGCCCGGAAATTCGAGAGCTTAAGGTATATCGATGTCCTGAAAAAAGGATTGAAGGTCATGGACGCGACGGCCACAAGCCTGTGCATGGACAACAAACTTCCCATAATAGTCTTCAATCTTCTCAGGGAAGGGAACATAAAAAGGGTTTTACTCGGGGAAAAAATAGGGACTGTAGTAAAAGGATGAACTAACGGGGTGAAGATATGACGCTTAAAGAGATTGTTCACGATACGGAAATGAAGATGAAGAAGACCGTTGAGGCCACGCAGAGAGAATTCTCTGTAATAAGGACAGGCAGGGCGTCAACAGCTCTTGTAGAAGGCATAAGGGTGGATTATTACGGCACGTTGACGCCTATAAGACAGCTGGCCGCGATATCGACACCCGACGCCAAGAATATAGTCATACAGGCCTGGGACAAGAACGCGCTGGGGGAGATCGAAAAGGCCATACTTAAATCGGAAATAGGCATCGTTCCAACAAATGACGGCAAGGTCTTAAGGCTCACGGTCCCGTCGCTTACACAGGAGCGTAAGCAGGAATTGGATAAGATATTGAAGAAGATAGCCGAGGACGGCAGGGTATCGCTCCGCACCGGAAGGCACAGCGCGGTAGAGCACGTGAGGAAAGCGGAAAAAGACAAGTTGATCACCGAAGACGAGAAGTTTAAGGGGCAGGAAGACATCCAGAAGCTCACCGATAAGTACATTAAAGATATAGATAACCTCCTCGCCGGTAAAGAGAAGGAAATCCAAGGATAGCGATTAAGCAATTAAGTGATTAAGTAGCTTATCCTTAAACTTAATAACTTAATCGCCAAAGTCAATTTAAGTATATAATCGCTTAATTACTGACTCAATTTGACTCACTAGGGCCACTAGCTCATCTGGCAGAGCACCACACTTTTAATGTGGTTGCGGTTGGTTCGAGTCCAACGTGGCCCACCATTTTTTGCCTGTAACCTTCGTCATGGCAAAAAATGATCCCGAGGAGATGTAGTTAAACTGAGGCGACGAGGGACTACCTACTAAAGGACGCCAGCCCGGGCAAAAAATGTTCAAAGGGGAAAACGTAGTTTTCCCCTTATGACGTTCGCTCGCCGACCCAATATCTATAGCTCGCTCTCTGTATCCCTTTTCCTTATAGGAATATCTCGCCACAACCAAACTTAACCTATAGAAGGGAAAAGGAGGAGAATGTCCTCCTTTTCCCTTACTAACCCATATCCTCCAAAAGTTGTGTCGCCTTCGGCGACCTTAATCGATTTTTCTTTTCACTGTAAGCGCGACGTGAGGGTCCTCGTGGCTTATCTTTTTAAAAATCCAGCTATTAACAATTGACAAACCTATGGATTTACGGTAAATAATAAGGTACAAGAAATGGAGGCGGCACAATGAAGAAAATTATCACCATCGCTGCAGTTGTTTTAGTCGTGGTCTTTGTCGCGGCGTTTACCAAAGACGCTGTAATAAAGATGTCTGTCGAAAAGGGCGTTGAGCTCGTGATGGGCCTTAAACTTAATATCGGAGGCCTTAGCGTAGGGATCCTCAGGCCAATAGTCCATATCAAAAACCTCAAATTACTGAACCCCCCGGGTTTCCATGACAGGACTATGATAGATATGCCGGAGATATATGTAAATTATGACCTTCCCGCAATTATGGGAGGCAAGATACACCTTCCCGAGGTCCGTCTGGCGTTAAGAGAATTTGTCGTAGTGAAGAACGCCAACGGTAAACTTAATCTCGATTCCTTAAGGATGGTCCGGGCGCAGAAAGAAGGCAAGGCACCCTCCGAAGAAACGCCCGGCAAGGCCCCCGAAATACAGATAGACTCCCTTAATCTCAGTATAGGTAAAGTCGTATACAGGGATTACTCAAAAGGCGGCGCGCCGATAGTAAAAGAGTTCAATGTCAATATCAATGAGAGTTATACCAACGTCGATGATCCATATTCGCTGGCAAGCCTGATCGTCGTAAAGGCCCTGATGAACACGTCTATAGCGTCTCTAACGAATTTTGACCTAAGGGGGATGCAGGGCACTATAGGAGATACGCTGGCTTCCGCGCATAAGATGGCCGCCAACGTTATGGAGAATGTCGCTGCCTCACAGGAAACGGCAAAACAGGCCGCTAAAGCGGCGACCGAAGCCGCGGCGAAGGCGCAGGATGTCGCAAAGCAGACCGCGGATACGGTAAAGAACGTCTTTAAGAATCCTTTCGGTGAGTAAGATCCAACATGATCGGCATAGTAAAAATGAAGCGGATCATTGCGGCGAGTCTTATTATTATAATCCTGCTTGTTGCCGGAGTTACGCTGTTTATTGCGACATTTAATATTGACTCATACAGGGCCGCACTTGCAAAGGCTATAGGTAAGGCAATTGGCGCGCGGGTGGAAATAGGAAAACTATCTCTTGTCTGGAAAGACGGGATATCGATCAAGGCTGAAGACTTTGTCATCTATTCCGCCGTTGGTAAGCAGGAGAAGGCCGGCGCGCGCGCGAAATCAGGGTCTTTTTCGGTTGAGCTCATGCCGCTCTTGAAAAAAGAGTTCAGATTCGGAGTTGTGGCGCTCTCAAAGCCTCATATCGAGATACAGCGAAATCCAGACGGCGCGATAGTCATAGCCGGCATGAAACCGCAGATCGATGCCGCAGCCAAGAAGGCCGGAGGCAGTGAGGCGGCCATACCGCTATTCTTCGTAAAGACGATAGAGTTGAAAGACGGTGAGGTTATATTTACCGATATGTCGAAAACGCCGCTTTCAGTTGTATCCGTACGGCACATTGATGTCCGTGTAAATGGAGTATCCCTGGGCGCCTCGGCCCCTTTTAGCGCCGCAATGGCGTTGTTCGCCCGGCGGCAGAATGTAGAGATAAGAGGGTCGGTAAATTTCTCGCAGGCAGGGTCGCCCATAGATATGATAAACGGGAATGTAAAGATCGATATGGGCGCGATCGATATCTATGAAGTCGTAAAAGCTTTTCCGGAGGCCAAAAATGCCGGGTTCAGGGAGAACCCGAAAGGCATTATAGGCTTAGATGTAAAAAAGTTTTCTTTCACATCGCCTCTTAAAAGATCGGATCTCACCTTTCAATATAAGAACGGCAGGATCGCTGTTTCCCATCTGCCGGACGCGCTGAACAATATTACGGTAAAAGGCGCCCTTAAGAACGACACGCTTAAGGTCGATAGCTTCTCAGCGGGATTTGCGGACGGCGCCATTTCCGGGTCGAGCAACGTCTCGGACCTGTCCGGGGCCAAGAGGTCGGCTTTAAAGCTGTCACTCAAAGACCTTGCCCTCGCCAAAATGCTGCCGCAGCCTACACAGGGACAGCCGTTCCTGTCGGGCCATGTGAATCTAGTCTTTGAAGGAGGCTCGCGTGGGTTTACCGCTGAGGAGCTGCAGGACTCTCTCACCGGCCGGGGCAGCCTGTCGGTCAACGACGGAGTTATCGTTAATATGAATGTTGTGCGTGACGTTTTCCGGCAGATTTCGATGATACCGGGCCTTGTCGAGCTGTTCGAGGACAGGATGTCGGACGCCTATAACGCTAAGATACGATCCAAAGACACCGTCCTATATCCTATTGAAGTGCCGTTTATATGCGAGGGAAGGTTCTTGAAATTCCCAAAACTGTCGCTAAAGACCGACCATTTTAATATCTTCGGTGTCGGCGAGGCCGGATTTGACCGGTCGATAGGCGCAAATGTTATCTTGCAGATAAACAGCGACCTTTCGAACGCGTTCATGAGGAGCATAAACGATCTCCAGTATCTTATGAATAGATCAGGGCAGTTGGAGATACCGATAAAAGTAAAAGGGTATCTTCCCGAGGTGAATATCATCCCGGATCTGCAGTATGTAGCCAAAAAGTACGCGGCGGCAAAGGCCCGGGAGGTTGTGACCGAAGCCCTCGGCAAGATGATGAAAAAATAAGACCCGGTTTATACCGGGTCTTATTTTTTTGCAGCTATACTTCTTACAGCTTCACTACGTTTGTGGCCTGTTCGCCCTTAGGTCCCTGGGTTATCTCGAACTCGACATCCTGACCTTCTTTTAAAGACTTAAATCCATCACCCTGAATAGCGCTGTGATGTACGAAGACATCCTTACCATTCTCAGGCGTGATGAAACCATAGCCTTTGGCGTCATTGAACCATTTCACTTTCCCTTTTACCATTATTTACTACCTCCCTTCCATCGAACTAATAGTAAATAACAGGTGCTACCTAATTTACTATCGTCGGATATTATATCCTTTTTTTAATTCGTTGTCCAGTAATATGTTAAAAAATATGGAAGTAGGCCAATTTGACGTATTGTGGTAGAATATACCCTATGGTCAAAGCAAAATTACCGAAAATAGCGATAGTCGGCAGGCCTAATGTCGGGAAATCCTCTCTCTTTAACAGGATAGTCGGCGCCAGGACCGCCATAGTCGAGTCTAAGAGCGGAACGACGCGCGACAGGCTGTATGCGGATATCAGGTTGAAGGACAGGTCCTTTACGCTTATAGATACGGGCGGGTTTGAGAAGGCGAAGCCCGGAGAGATGGCCGGGCTCATCCTGAAACAGCTTGAAAAAGCGATCCAGGAGGCCGACATAATAGCCTTTGTTACCGACGGCGCAGCCGGCATATTGCCTCAGGACAGGGATCTTGCGGCCGCTTTGAGGAAGACCTCAAAAAAGATATACCTTGTCGTGAATAAGATAGACGATGATTCGAAAATGTCATCCGCGCTCGAATTCTTTGAGCTGGGGTTGGGCGAGCCTTACGCCGTTTCCGCGGCGAATGGCGCAGGTGTAGACAGATTTCTCGAAGAGCTTTCGGGTTATACGGAGAAAAGCGACGCTGTCAGCGCGGCTAAAGGAGTGAAGGTCGCCATTGTCGGGAGGCCTAACGTCGGCAAGTCTTCATATATCAATTTCATCCTGAGCGAGGATAGGGTAATCGTCCATCCTACAGCAGGGACCACCAGGGACGCCGTTGACACGGATTTCAATTATAAGGACCGCGATTATGTGCTCATAGATACCGCGGGCATCAGGCACAACACCAAGCTGAATGAGGCGGCGGATTTCTACGGGAGCGTCCGTTCGAAAGAGGCGATAAGGCGTTCCGATGTGGCCATAGCTATAATAGACGGTTGCGACGGCTTAAGGGAGGACGACGCGCGTATATTAGAGTTCATAATAGAAGAGGGCAAAGGGCTCATAATCGCGGTGAATAAATGGGACCTGGTCCGCGGCGCCGGTATGCCGGAATATAAAAATATGCTGATAAAAAAGATGAGCGCCATCAGGAACTATCCGGTGACATTCATCTCATGCAAATCCGGCAGGAATGTCAGATCGAGCCTCGATCTCATATGGCCGATCTACGAGAAGGCAGGTATGACCATCAGGCCCGGTATGCTTCACGGCATCCTGGAATCGCTGAACAGCGCGCCGGAGATAAGGAACAGGCGGGTCAAATTTATCTTTCTCGCTCAGACAGGACAGCGTCCGCCGGCGTTCGTTCTGATGACGCGGCCCAAAGATTTCAGGATGATGAACGCTAACCTGAAACGCTTCGCGGAGAATTTTTTAAGGATGGCTTATGATTTCGAAGGCGTCCCCTTGAGGCTGGCGATCGAGAAACCGTCGAAACATTGATACCGCCGTTCATCATGTGCTTTTTGCTTGGGATTTGACGCTTTAGGATGTATAATTTTAGCAAAGGAGCCGGTTATGCTTAGAAAGACGGTATTATTCTTACTTATAGGTTGTCTTGCCGCGGGAGGATGCGCGACCATGAAGTCGGAGAAGGCGTTTGAGAGCGCTTCGATAGGCATGTCGAAAGCGGATGTTATAAAAAGGGTAGGCCCCCCCGCGCTTGTAAAGGGGTATATTAAGAACACCGCAGGCGAAAATATCGAAGTCTGGGAGTATAGGGTCGGGAAGGCCAAGTCTTTCGAACAGGTGACGACGGAATCGTTCTTCACGGCGATGACAGCAGGCGCCGGGGCGCCGATACTTCTTTCATCGGGGGACAGGGATAATTACTGGTTCTATTTTGTCGACGGTAAATTCGCCGGGTGGGGGCGCGCCGGGGATTGGGACCGTGACGGCGAAAAGATACGCGGGATGACATTTAAGCCGGGGAAAGATATATCCCTGACCATAGCGCCATTAAAGGAAAAATAAGAGGAGGCGTGAGATGAAAAAAGCGTTGTTGCTGGCGGTATTCCTGATCTTTACCTCAATATCGGTTTTTGCCGGAGGCCCTGGATGCGGAAGCGTGAAAGAAGACAGGGTCGAGTCCAGGGAGCAGATGACTATGAAGCCGGATACGATATTCCAGAAGGTAGGGGATTTCATAACCGGAGATTACGACGTCAACGGCAAGCCGCTCAAAAAGGTGGGAATATTGCAGGCCACGGCCGACGAGATAAATAAGATGAAGGCGGGCGGAAGGTAACGAGGACCTCTTGAAAGTCGATCCTATGTTTAAACCGGCGCTAACGATCGCTCTTATCGCATTGTCGGCGTATTTCGCGTGCGAAGGCCATGCTAAGGCCGTAGCCGAACATATATATATCGTCCCTGTCGGGGACGCGGACAGCAAAGTCGTAGCCGAGATTAAGGACAAACTTCCCTCATTCCTTTCCATGAGTTCAAATACGCTGGTGGACCCCGGGAAGGATCTGCCCGAGTCCGCTTACGATTCCTCGAGAAAGCAGTATAACGCCCGGGTCCTTTTAAAAGAGATCTCGCGGCGCGTGACCGTCGATACCGCGAATGAAAGGGTGCTCCTTATTACGGACGTAGACCTGTATATGCCGGAGACGGACTTCGTCTTCGGGCTCGCCGACGCGAAAAGAGGGATCTGCGTAATATCTTCGGCCCGTCTTAAGGACGAATTCTACGGCCTGAAACCGAATAAAAGAGCATATTATAACAGGGCCCTGAAAGAGGCAGCGCATGAACTTGGCCATTCCTGGGACCTCGGGCATTGCACGAACCCGAAATGTGTAATGTGCCTTTCAAATACTCTTGCCGACATCGATAAACAGAGAGATGAGTTTTGCCATGCCTGCCGGGATAAACTGCGCCTCAGGTATGAAAAGGCATTGGTCGATACGAAGGCGTTAATGCAGAGGTGGTGAAAGGAGGTATCGAAGATGTTGACACTTGTAAGGGCTATAGGGCTGATAGTTTTAGGGATGGGGCTTACCATTACGGCGGATCCGCGTGTGTTAAATATAGTGATAAACTTCTGGAAGGAGGGTAACAGGATATACGGCGCAGGCGCCGCGAGGCTTATCTTTGGGGTCATATTCCTTATGGCCGCCTCGAGCTGCAGGCATCCGGTCGTCATTACCGCACTGGGTATATTGATGATCATAGGCGCCGCTCTAGTCTTCGCGCTTGGGCCGGCCAGGATAAAGGCTATATTAGGATGGTGGGAACAGAAGCCGCCGTTATTTGTACGCCTCCTCGGCCTTGCGCCGGCGGCTATCGGCGCGGCCATACTGTATTCGGCATGATACGCGCCCTCATCAGTATCGCAATATCCTGCGTTATCGTATCCTGCGCCGCGGCATTGCCGGAGGAAAGGGACCGCTATGAGATCGAAGGGCTGACCGGAGATATGCGCGGAGCTTCGGAGTTGATCCAGAGGCCCGACGGCAGATTATACGAGACCGGCAAACTGAAACTGGCGCTCATAAACAAGGGAGATATCACCTATGCCAGCAGGAAGAGCGCGTTCAGCAAGCCGGAAAATAAGCAGGTCCTGGGTTCCATAGTCTTCGAGGTGGATATAGTCAAGGTAGACGATGAGACTTATGATAACCAGATAAACCTCGGATTCGATTTTCCCGAAAAGGACGGCGCCGGCGCCGATACGGCATGGGCGCGCATGAAAGGCCGCGTGACCGTTGACCAGATAGCCGCTTTGAAGAAGAACAGGAAGACCGCTTTTGAGGCGAACCGGAAGGTCTCCGAGCTATTGTGGATCAATATGGTAGAAGAAGGCACAAGGTCGGATTATCAATACAGTGAGATGTTCAGGGAGACGAGTTTCAAGGAGGCCATCATAGAGATCGGGGGAAAATACCTGGATTACATTCCGGAGATATTTGAATTATTAATAGAGAAATATCCGGAAGGCGAAAAGATATTAAAGATGAGGGGTGAAGTAGCAAAAATTTAGAGTTAGATATATTAAGGTATTCCCTCGCCGGGGGAGTGAGATAACAGCGTCTCGGGATGATTTGCCTGAGCAAAATAACGGCAAATCACGGGACGATTTGTCAGAGTCAGGCTACAACAAATCGGGGGTGTGCGATGAGTCACGAAGAACATATAATACATCAGTTAAAGGAGATGCATAGCTCGCTTGCCCATACGGACAGGCAGGTGTCGAATGTGAGATGGCTTTTATACATAAATATAGCCATAATGATTTCCGCTGTATTGATTATCCTGATGAAACAGTCCTGAGGTATAGTATGGCCGCGTATATTTATGACAGGGTGTTATTGATCCTGACGCTGATCGTCGTGACTCCGCTCCTCATCCTCAGTTTGCTTTCGATAGTTATCGGGTATCCGCTTCATTTAATAAAAGAGTCCATAGTAGGCCGGCTCAAAAGGTGATGTTAAGCAATGCATAACGTGGTAATACGCCGCGGCGCCCCCGAAGATTCGGAAGATTTTTCGCGGCTTATGCTGTTGACGGGAGAAGACCTATATACAGGGATCCTGGGTAAGGATGCCGGGATCGTCCTGGGCAGGTTATTTAAGGAAAAAAGGAATTACTTCAGCTACGAACACTCGTATTTCATGGAGATGGACGGCGAGGTTGCGGGAATGACGTTGTTATACGATTATAAAACTACAAAAACCGAGTTCTTCCGTTTCGGATTTTTAATATTTAAATATATGAAATTAAGTTTCTTCCGCTATATTATTCCGCTGCTTAGGGCCGGCCGCGTATTGAACGGTTCAAGAGAAGGGGACCTGCATTCCAGCAACAGCGCCCTCTATCCGAAGTTCAGAGCTCAGGGCTTAGGCGAAAGGCTTTTCGGGATAGCCGAGGAGAAGGCCAGGCGCGAAGGCTTCAGGAGGATAGTCGTGAGCGTGAAGTACGACAATATCGCCGCGCTCTCTTTACGCAAGAAGCTCGGCTATAAAGTGGAGATGGAACTGCCGCCGCTCGATCTTGAGAACGGTGTTTTTAAGCATCTGCAGCTGGTGAAGGATATTATTTAAGGTGTTCCCGGAATTTGCATTTTTTTCAATGTATGATATAATTAAAAGACGGGTTTTAATAAAAAAGGAGGCGGGCATGAAGCGTATAGCGATAATGGCGATGGCTGTGTTATTCGCGTCAAGCGTGACGCTGGCGTTTGCCGAACAGCCGCAGAAAGAACAAAACCTGTTTAAGATAATCCAGGGCACGATTAAGTTCCCCCCGGCAAAGGAAAAGAACAGGGTAAAGATTCCGCCGATTAAAGTTAGTATGTTTCAGGACATGGCAACCAGGATCGAAGAGGGTTCAGCCAAAGCGCGTACCCAGTCTTTGAGGACCGCAAAGACGAAATAGAGAAATCATAAAATAATAGTAACCTGTTATGCGGATCCCGGGCGCATTTTGCCCAGGATCCGTTTTTTTACTTGCATAGTGAACGATTGTTCACTATAATAGTATGTATAAAAGGTTACGTAACCTTAATTAACCTTCCCTAACATTACGTAACATAAACAAGGGGCTCTATCATGATTAAAAGAGACGCGGAACTCTACGCGCATAAGATAAATAATTTTTATATGAAGAACAGGAGGATGCCGTCTTACTCCGAGATGCAGTCCATCTTCGGGTTCGCCTCGAAGAACGCGGTATTTAAAAGAGTCCAGGCGCTTATGAAGAACGGATTTATCGATAAAGACGCTAAGGGCCGCCTCATCCCGAGAAGCCTTGTCAAGCCCGCGCGCCTTTTAGGAACCGTAGCCGCCGGGTTCCCGAGCCCCGCGGAGGAGGAGCTCGCGGACACGATGAGCCTTGACGAGTACCTGATATCGAATCCCCAGGCCACTTACCTGTTGAAGGTGGACGGCGACTCTATGATCGACGCCGGCGTGCATCCGGGAGATCTGGTCCTGGTCCAGAGGAACCTGACTCCGAAAACAGGGGATATAGTCGTGGCGCATGTAGATAATGAATGGACGTTAAAATATTTTGAAAAAAAAGGCGGCCGGGTCGTTTTGAAAGCGGCCAATAAGAAATATCCTGTAATAACGCCTAAACAGGAACTTACGATAGCCGGAGTGGTCATAGCCAATGTCAGGAAATACAGATAAGGCGGAAGAATTCTTTACTCTCCACTCATATCCCAAAGCCATAGCCCATATAGATTGCGACGCCTTCTTTGCTTCATGTGAAGAGGCGCGCGACCCGTCTCTCCGCGGGAGGCCTGTCGTTACAGGCAAAGAGCGGGGAATAATAGCGTGCGCGAATTACAAGGCCAAGGCCCTGGGGATAAAACGGGGGGTGAGTCTGCGCGACGCTAAGCTCTTATGCCCGGAGCTCGTGATATTGCCCGGCGACTACGAGATGTATAGCGTATATTCCGAAAGGATGTTCGAGATAATAAGGCGTTTTACGCCAACCGTGGAAGAATTTTCCATAGACGAAGCGTTCTGCGACCTGACGGGCTTGAGGCGGCTATACAGAACGTCATATCAGGAGATAGCCCTGCGGATAAAGGACGCCATACATAAAGAGCTCGATATAACGGTTTCCGTAGGTCTTAGTCTCACTAAGACTCTCGCCAAGATATGCTCCAGGCATAAGAAGCCGGATGGCTTTACGCCAGCGCCCGGCTGCGAGCTCCACAGCTTCCTTAAGGGCATACCGCTGGACCGTGTCTGCGGATTCGGGCCGAACACGGTCAGTCTCCTTAATAAATGCGGTATATGCGATGTCTTTGGTTACGCGGAAAAATCGTTCGATTTCGCGGACAGGCTGCTCGGCAAGGTCGGCCGCGAGCTCTGGCAGGAACTGCGCGGCATACAGGTATACGGCATATCGGCAGAGAAGAAGGAGAAGTATCTCTCCATAAGCAAGACGAAGACTTTCAGCCCCGCCTCAAGCGACAGAGCCCTTGTAAAGGCGCACCTCATGCGCAACCTCGAATCCGCGTTCATAAAATTGAGACGGCATAAGTTGAGCGCCAAGGCGCTGTCGATATATCTGAGGACGAGGGATTTTAAAGGTATGGGCTTAAGCGGCGAGCTCGACAGGCATTCGTTTTCGACGCTCGATTTTACCCAGTTGTGCGGCCGCATGTTCGACAAGGTCTTTGAGGAAGGGGTCGTTTATAGAGCCACAGGAGTTGTTCTGTCAGATATAGTCCTTGAGGGCGCAGACTCGATGACGCTCTTTGACGATCCTGTTAAGATAGCCAGGATATCGGGCCTATCGAAAGCTGTCGACGAAATAAACGGGCAATACGGAAAATACGCCGTTCATCTCGCGTCTTCCGATCAGGCGCTCTCTGTAAAACGTCCGCATTCACGGAACGATACCGCGTGGCGCAAGACAACGCTCCTAAAAGGCGAGACATTCCGCCGCAGGCTCAGGCTCCCTCTTCTGAAAACGGCTGTGTGACCCGCGCACATTTTGCTTTAGATTTGCGCTTTTAAGAGGTATAATCCTTGCCAGGAGGTGTAGCATGAAAAAGACTATGATATGTGCGGCTGTTTTTCTATTGGCCGTTGCAACGGTCTTGACAAACAAAGCGTATTGCGAAACCCCCGAAGATTATTACAAGTCAGGAGTAGAGTTGTATGATCATAACAGGTTCGGAGACGCCCTGACAGAGTTCGAAAAGGCCATAAAACAGGATCCGGGCTATGCCCCCGCTTACTTTAAGACGGGATGCGTATATGTGATACTGAACCGGTTCCAGGAGGCGGTCGACTATTTTAAGAAGGCGATCGAATTAAATCCGGGTTTTTCGGCCGCGTACCAGGCCATGGGCGAGGCATACTATTCCATGGGAAACAGGGAACTCGCGATTGCGTCGTTTGAAAAAGCAATAAGCATAAATCCCGGATTTTTCATACCTTACAACAGCCTTGCCGACATCTACGTATCCGATAATAAGCTAGACCAGGCAGTGCCATTCCTGGAAAAGGCCCTGCAGATAAATCCGTACGATTATTATGCTAACTACAAATTAGGGAAGATATATCTGAAGCTGGCAAAGTATCAGGACGCGATAAAATATTTCCAGAGGACGTCGCAGATAAACCTGAGATTTGCCGGCGCGTACTTCGACACCGGTGTCGCCTATAATATGCTGAACGATGCCCAGCAGGCTCTCCTGTATTTCCGCGAAGCGCTTAACCAGGATCCCAGCTACGCCGACGCGTATTATGAGGCCGGTGTTGCGCATAATAAACTCGGGCAGTTCAAAGAGGCCAGGGAGAACCTGATAAAGGCGGAAGATTTGTATAAATTAAAAGAAGACCAGATCGGCGCCCGAAAGGCAAAAGAAGCTTTGAGTAAAATAAGCCGATAGGAGAAGCTATCTATGGTCAGGAAAAGAGTTTTAATCGTCGATGATGAAGTAGATTTTATTGAAATATTAAAAGTGAGGCTTGAATCGAATAATTGCGAGGTCATAACGGCCAATAACGGGAAAGAGGCGCTCGAAAGGATAAAGAAAGACAAGCCCAACGCGGTGCTCCTGGACATAATGATGCCCGAACTCGACGGCCTGACCGTGCTGAAGCGGATACGCCAGACGGACGCTACGCTTCCGGTATTCTTCATTACAGCGTTCTCTAATGAGGAGAGGATAAAGATAGCGGGCGGACTTAACGCGTCCGGGTATATCGTCAAAACGCAAGACCTGGGCGTGAAAGTGAAGGAGATAGTCGATTTCATAGACATTGCCGAAAAAGCAAAGGGCAAAAGTGCCTAAAATTTTTCGTGTAAACAGCAAAAAGTTTATACTTGTCCTATTACTGGCGGCTTTTCCTTTATACGCCCATGCCCGCGAGGAAGCCGGCACGGACCAGCTGATACGCCGGATGACCCCGCCTCGCGCAGTCGTGGAAGATCTAGTGGAGGCGAAGGATCAGTGGTATGTTGACTGTTTCTTTGAGCCGAGTGAGGTATTGCAGGGCAACAGGACAGGCAACTGGGATGAACTTACCACCAGTATCGCGTATATCCACCAAAATATCCGTCCTTATCTGTCAGTATCGCAATTAGAGAGATTCGATAATAAGGACTATACCGCGAACATAGGCTCCTACCTTAGTTTTAAAGACTCCTACGCGCATTTAGAAGGGGGTTTCGGCTGGGATATCGACTATATCTATAAATTCATATCTATCGCGGAATACGGCCACAAGCTTTACGAGAATCTTCACTGGCAGATGGGCTACACCTACCGCGCCTACGGCACAGACGATACTCATCTCGTATATCCTATGCTTATCTACTATTTCGGCGACAGCTACATGAGCGCGCAATACGGCGTGTCGTTCATGGAGGGCCACGATACGGCTAATATGGGCTCCGTCAGAGGCGATTTCGCAATAACAAATTTTTTGCGATGGTCGTGCGGTTTAGCGGTCGGTGAGAGGCTCTATGACATAAACGGTTTTGACGCCCACGCCGAACGGGGATTTATACTCTTTACCGGGATTACGTGGAATCTCTATAAAGACATAAATATAAAGGCCGGCTATTCCCATGGTGAGGAAGCCCCCAAGTTCATAAAACGGGGGTACTATCTCTCCGCGTCGGTAAAAATGTAGAATGTACGGTTACCATGCCGACATAGTCTGGATGGTCAACGCCGCGCTCTTGATCGTACTTATCATTACGGGCGTGGTGATATTCTTTTGCGTCCTTATAAAAAGCCGCATCCAGGGCGCCCGGCGTTCCAGGCTTCTCGGAATAAAAAAGAATGTCTATGAAACCGTCATGTCGGGTAAAGGTGTGTCCGAAGGCGCTCCCTCTTCCGTATGTCCCATCAATGTCACCCCGGAACAATTTATAGATGTAGAGACTAATAGAGCGCGCTACGCCGCTTTTTTTAATGAAGCCGAGATAGCCTTCCTTAAGAAATGTTTCGTGAGTCCCGGACAGACAGCGAAGCTTGAAAAGCGCGCTAAAAGTTCATGGAACAAATGGCAAAGAGTGGAAGCTATTCTTTGTCTCGGCTATTCTCAAGCCCCTTCCGCTGTAGATATACTCGCGAAATTGGTTTCGAGTAAGGACGAGGACATATCCTATTATTCGATCGTGGCCTTAGGTCAGATAAAGACAGTCCATTCAGCCAAGGTTCTTATGGATCATCTGCGCAAGGACCCCTCAAGCGGTTATAAGATAGCTCTGGTCTTTGACGGCTTTCCGGACGAGGCTTCCGATAACATCATACAACTGACGAATGACCCGCGCGAAGACGTTAAGCGTTGGGCGCTTGTCCTTCTGTCGAAGTTTCCTGTGGGAGGATACGTCAAGAAGCTCGAAACCCTTACTCATGAAGCCGCGCCGGAAGTAAGGGCGGCCGCGTGCGATTGCCTTGGTAAAGCCCTCCGAAGAGAGGCAAAACCGGCGATATTAAGATGCCTTAAGGACGACAGCTGGCTGGTCAAGAGGCATGCGATAATGGCGCTTGAGAAGCTTATGGGCGATGACGCGCTTCCCGAAATAACAGGTTTTGTCGATGATGCTTCGTGGTCGGTCAGCGGCGCTGTGGCGGAAGTTATGGCATCCCACATAGAAGCCGCGCTTCCTTACCTCGCAAAATTTCTGGTAAGCGACAATGTAGTCGCGAAGAGGTTCGCGGCATTAGCATTAGAGGATTCCGGATACCTGACGAAGTTATTGAAGGACGTCATAAGCGGCAAGGCGAATGCCAAAGCCTCGGGCGTCTTAGAAGGAATTGTGAGGTCGGGTTTCCATTCCGGCCTTGAGGCGGCGATCGCCCCGCTTGAAGGGCCGGAGCGGGCCAAAGCCATCAAAGTCCTTTCGGGGATAGACGGCAAGACCGCCCAAAATTTACATAAGGCGCCTTAATATGCTCACACCTAAAATAGTATATGCGGTATTTGTCGCCTGCCTGGGGTACTTCCTGTTCCTGACTATATATTATGCGTTCCTTGCCCTTATAGGGTCTTATGAGGGCAGGAAGAGATCTTTGCAGGGCGAAGAAGAAGATTATTCGCTCGTCTATTTTTCGAATTTCAATATCCCGGTGAGTTTTATAGTCCCCGCCCGTAACGAAGAAGAGTGGATAGCCGAATCGATAAAGTCGCTCTTGAACCTCAATTATCCGAAATTTGAGATAATAGTTGTGAACGACGGGTCTACGGATAAGACGATGGATATCCTGGATTCTTTACTGAAGCTAAGGCCCAGCGACATAATGTATATAAAACATTACAAAGACGGCATGCTGCGCAGGATATTGAAGAGCGAACTGCATCCGAACATCACCGTTATAGACAAAGAGGCAGGGACCAAAAAAGCCGGCGCCGCGAATGCCGGGCTTAACATAGCGAAATATAATCATGTATGCGTTGTAGATGCCGATACAATCTTTGAGCCCGACGCGATTTTAAGAATCATGGCGCATGTCGCTAAGGATCCCGATAAGATAATCGGGATAGGGAGTTACTTCGGGCTATTAAACGGCTTCAAGATAAAAGAAGGCAGGATAATGGAGCATAGCCCAACATACAATCCGATAGTGGCTTCTCAGAATGTCGAATACATACGTTCCTTTATGGGCAACAGGCTGGCCTGGAGCAGGTTTAACGCTATGCCCAATGTCGCCGGCGGCTTCGGGGTATGGCGCAAAGACGTTCTATATGAGCTCGGCGGATATTCGGTCGACTTTACATGCGAGGACATTGAGTTTACGTTCCGCGCGCATGACTACGTCGTCAAGCATAAGGATAAGGGATACAGGATACTCATGATGCCGTATTGCGTCGGGTGGACGGAAGGGCCCGCAAATGTGACGTCTCTCATTTCCCAGCGCGAGCGATGGCAGAGGGTGACCGACGAAACGGTCTGGAGATATAAATACATGATGTTCAATCCGAGATTCGGAGGCTTTGGGTTCCTCGTATTTCCTTATTTTGTTCTGTATGAAGTCTTAGGCGTCTTCGTTGAAGTGGTAAGTGTGGCGTTCGTGGCCGCGGGCTGGGCGGCAGGCGTTCTGCAGTGGAATGTTTTTCTGGCGTTCTTCTCGTTCATGCTCCTTTCTCAGGCGTTCACCTCGCTGTTAGCTATCCTGACTTTCACGGAAGAGCAGAGGCTCTTCCGGTTAAGGTATATTATGTATCTTGTAATTCTGACGTTTACTGAATTTTTCTGGTACAGATGGATAATATCTATAGCGAAATTGGTCGGAACTTTTCGGTTCCTGTTCAGGATAAAATCATTTGACCGGTATGTGCGGTCGAAACATGTTTAAGGGGGTATAGGTTGGCCAGGATCTATCTCATATTTTTCCTTTCAGGCATAAGCGGACTTATATATGAAGTTGTTTGGCTGAGGATGCTTACCAGGGTGCTGGGCTGCACTGTATACGCGACCTCGATAATCCTCGCGGCTTTTATGGCGGGCCTTGCCATAGGAAGCTACCTGATCGGCAAGTACGGCGGCAAGGTGAAGGACCAGATGCGCCTTTACGCTACGCTGGAAGCCGGCATAGGTATCTCGGCGATGGCCCTGACATTTTTGCTTAATCTGCTCGTACCCGTTTACAAGGCCGTCTATTCGATGGCGGGCGGCCAAAGGCTTGGGCTGACTATCTTCCAATCAATAACGATGTTCCTGATATTCCTTATACCGACCATCTTGATGGGAGGGACGCTTCCCATAATCAGTTCTTATACGAGAAGATGCGAGAAGGCCCTGGCCAAAAGGCTGGGATATCTGTACGGGTTGAATACGTTCGGCGCGGTCGCCGGCGTATTGGCCGCCGGTTTTTACCTGATAGGTTCTTCGGGAGAGACACGGACATTGTTGATAGGCGCCTTAATAAACCTGGCCGTCGCTTTAACGGCTTTCGCGATAGCCCGGAACGACGATCTATCCGGAGGCGCGGCGCGATGCGCGCAGGAAGGGGCGTCTCCGGCGTCTTCATCTCCGTCCCTGCCTGATCATAGCGTCGGCGTAAGAAAATTAGTCCTCGCGGCATATTGCCTCAACGGTTTTATCATGATGGCTTATGAGGTCATCTGGACGCGTATCTTCCAGATCCAGGTGGGGACTTCCATATACGCGTTCAGTCTTATGCTTGCTTTCTATCTCCTGGGAATAGCCCTGGGCAGCGTCGCCGGAGGCAGGTTTGCGAACAGGATAAATAACCCGTTGGCCGTATTCGGCATATCCCAATTATTTATTTCAACATACGCCGTATCGGGATTATATATATTTACGGTTTTTAGCGCGTCGTTCTCATGGTCTGAGATCATCCCGGCGAATGTGCTGCTGATGCCTCAACTGATCATAGTGCCCATTACTTTTATATCCGGTTTTATCTTCCCGGTGATATCCCGCATCTATATTAAGGATGAAGCGGGCGTCAGCAGGGTGGTGGGCCTGCTCTATTCCATGAACACTCTGGGATGCATATTAGGTTCTCTGATATGCGGTTTCGCGCTCGTAGGGTCGCTAGGAACGCGAAATACGATACTGCTCTTATCGGCTCTCGGCGCCTTTGCCGGAGTGACGGTCTATTTTAAAGCGTCATCCGGGATCAGGGGGCTGAAAATGAAGATTGCCATTGCAGGGTTATTGTCCGGAGCGCTCATTCTGGGCGCCATGTCGCCGGATCCGTTCATGACGGCAGTGCATGAACGGATGAAAATCTTCCTGCGGGGGCCTTCCGATGAAGCTACGCTCCTCTATCACAAAGAGGCCGCGCGCGCGACCACGACGGTCTTCAGTTATAAGCACGGCCCTTTATCAAAACAATTATTGATAAACGGGGTCGGGATGACAAAATTATGCATAGAGACGAAACTGATGGCTCATCTCCCTATACTGCTTGCCCGTGATCCGGAAGATGTCCTCGTGATATGTTTCGGCATGGGGACGGCGCTCAGGTCGGCCTGGGCGCATAAGACGCTTAAATGCGACGTGGTCGAACTGGTAGAGGAAGAGTATGAATGCTTTAAATATTTTCACGCCGACGGTCCGCGGATCCTGGCGGATCCCAGGGTCCGTCATTTTACCGATGATGGGCGCAACTTCCTGCTCATGCGGGACAAGAAATACGATGTCATTACGCTGGACCCGTCGCCGCCGCTTTACAGCGCAGGGAGCGTAAATCTTTACAGCAAAGAATTTTTCGAACTTTGCAGAAGCCGCCTCAAGGAAGAAGGTATCATGTGCCTCTGGATACCGCCTGACAGCGCCACAGAGGTCAGGATGATCATGAAGACCTTCTACACGGTCTTTCCGAATACTTATGTGTGCGGAGGGCCGTACTACGGCGGATTTTTTATGCTTGGATTTATGAGCGAAAGCCGGCCCGACGTCAGCCGCCTTATCCGCGACGAAAAAGAAAAGGATGTAGTCGATGACCTGAATGAATGGGATACATCGGACAAACCGTCGATGTCCCGTCTCCTGGTGCTGAAACCCCCGGAACTGGCGAAATTTGTCGAAGGCGCGCCGGTCATTACAGACGACCGCCCGTATACGGAATTTTTCTTATGGAGGGCATTATTTGACAAATTCTATAAGTACCAGCTCAACGCGAAATCTCTTGTTGACTGGAGGGACGATAGGTTGAAAGGCCCTAAGAAGTAGCCTGTCTGCCGCCCGGGAATATCCGGCGGCGCAGGCTGTAGATCTTCTTCAGGGAGTCGATAAATATTATCACCACGAGCGCGATCATTATTAAGGAGAGCGCCGCGTTCAGGTTCCCCTGGAATGTATGCTTGGGCAGGTAGTTATCGGTCACATTCATGACGCCGGCCACAACGGTCGTAACGAACATGAATACGGCCGGCAGGAATGTCACGAGCCCGTACTGCCATTTTTTAGTCTTCTTGAGTATGTATAGTGTCCCGACCGCGAGCGCAAGTGTGGCGAGCAGTTGGTTCGCAACGCCGAACATAGGCCATATGGTGGAAATATCCCCGTTATAGACTAAATAACCCCACAGAAGGCTGATAACTCCTCCGCTGATAATGATACCCGGAAGCTTATTGATCGCGTTCCACCTGGGGTTCGCCGTCTTTATCAGCTCCTGGAATATGTAGCGGGCCACGCGCGTCCCGGTATCGACCGTCGTCAGGATGAAGAGCGCCTCGAACATTATCGCGAAGTGATACCAGTATCCCATGAGATGCTTCATCCCCGGGATCGCCGACAATATCATCGACATGCCCGCGGCAAGCGATACCGCGCCACCGGCCCTGCCGGCGAGCGCCTCACCGGTCATCTTCTCAATATCGGCCAGCTGAGTTGTGGCCAGTCCCAGGTTATTGAATACCTCGACAGGCACATTTATGGCGAAATAATCGCCGGGTAGAAGGACGGTCGCCGCGATAAGAGCCATTATAGATACGACGGCCTCGGTCAACATCGCGCCGAATCCTATCATGCGTATATCAGATTCCTTATTTATCATCTTGGGCGTGGTGCCGGAACTGACAAGGGCGTGGAAACCGCTTATTGCGCCGCACGCGATAGTTATGCATACGAACGGCCATACCTTTCCCGGGATTATGGGCCCGCCGCCATGGATATAAGGTGTGAACGCGGGCATTTGGAGTTTCGGGTTTACGACGAATATACCTATTCCCAAAAGGAGTATAGTCCCGATCTTCATATATGAGCTCAGGTAATCGCGGGGGCAGAGGAGGAGCCACACGGGAAGCGTGGAGGCTATGAAACCGTATACCGGCAGTATTATAGAAAGTGCGGGTTTTGATAAAAGGAATATGTGCCCGAAACTCGATTTTGAAAAAGGCTCGCCCAGGACGACGCCCGCGATCACTATCACGACGCCTACCAGGGATGCCTCGACGATCTTTCCGGGCCTCAGGCGGTACATGTAGAGCGCTACGATAAGCGCGGCGGGAATAGTCACAACGATCGTAAATGTGGCCCATGAGCTTTCGTTCAGGGCGTTCACTACGACAAGCGCCAGCCCGGCCAGCGCGGTGACGATGATAAAGAGAACCGCGAATCCCGTGATAAAACCGGCTGTCTTGCCGATGTTCTTCCTGGCGAGCCGTGTGAGTGATAATCCTTTCGTCCGCACAGAAGCGAATAGTATTACTATGTCGTGCACAGCCCCGCCCAGTACCGCACCTATGAGTATCCAGAGAAATCCCGGGAGGAAGCCGAATTGCGCGGCCAGCACCGGGCCGACGAGCGGGCCGGCCCCGGAGATGGCGGCGAAGTGGTGGCCGAAGAGCACATACTTGTTCGTCGGGTGATAGTCGCGCCCGTCCTTGAACGTGTGGGCGGGTGTGGGTATCTTATCGTCGAATACGAGTATCTTCGTGATGATGAACTTCGCGTAGAACCGGTACGCGATCGCGAATACGAGCAGGCTTGTTATGATGAGTGTCAGCGCGTGCATCCTATTAAGATAATTTAAATCGTCTGCGATGTCAAATGGTATGTAAAATTTTTCTCGAGCTTAGGTTAGGGCAGAACCCGAAAAATTTTATTGGAGGAGCTGGTTGGGAAATTTTTACGGGTGATGCTCCTTCCAGACTTTTTCTCAATAAAGGGCGAAGTATGCCCGCCTGATCGCAGCAAGCTAAGTCTGGCGGGCAGGGATGGGGTGTCCCGAATACAGCAAGAATGGTTCGGGCATATAGATACGCGCTTATGTCGTAGGGGAGGTTTAAA
>JBAZNZ010000010.1 GCA_041648975.1 Candidatus Omnitrophota bacterium
AAACCGTTCTTCGCCATCCCTCGACTGGCTCGGGATGGCGTCCTGAGCTCGTCGAAGGACGCCATGTCCGGAGACTGCGGGCCTTGCTGCGCGGCTGAAGATAGGGTGTCCCCTTTTAGGCTGGCCCTGTTTTGAGGAACGCTCGCAATATAAGGGTCCAGATTATTGCCAATGCCAAGGTCCTCGGTCTCCATTTCAAGCTCTTCGAGTTTTTCCTTCAACTCCAAATCCAGGTCGTCAAAGGCGATAATGTTTACGATGTAATCCGCGTCCAGGTCTTCAATCGCAAGACCGGCATTCCTGCGCGTCTCCCCCTCCTCTACCAGCGCGTCCTCCAGGCGGTCGGTTACATCGCCGTATATGTTTTCGGTCACGATCCGCATCCTTGTTTCTTCATCAAGCTGGGGAGTGACCCATGCGGTACAGGCATTGAAGTATTTTTTCAGGTCCGGCGTCAACCCGGCGCCGTCCGGGTTCGTCTTTTCGAGGGCCTTGAACGTCTGGTATTCCGCCCAGAATTCGACGGCGCACGCGTATTCGAGACTGTGGTCATACGAAATAAGCAGCCTTCTGAAGTGTATGTAATTCAATATACGATGCTCGAACCACTGCGGCGTATGCGCCGCGAGGCATTTGTAGGATATATCTATCGTCTTCCCGTCAGGGGATATATCCAGCAGGTCCGGGTTCCGGGCAGGGCTGCCGAGTCTTAATATCTCTATCTTAAGTCCGTTATCGATGATATATTCTATCGCCGCGTTGGGCAGCCTGCGCATAATCTCCCCGGAGGCTGTTGGGAAAAGCCCCCATTCGTTTGTAAGAAGATATTCCAGCTCTTTGCGGCATGCCGACTGATGAAGCCTCTTTCTGGCCTCAGCGGCTTTGTCCTTATTTACAAGCATGCCTTGGGCGTCTCTTTTATTGGCCCATTCCATGATCCTGTCGCCGAGCACAGACTTCTCGACGATATCTTCCTCGGACGCGATACCTTCGCTTTCGGCAAAATGCATCCACCCTTTCAGCTCCGACTTCTCATGGATGACCTTGGATCGTTTACGGGCATAAACGGTCAGCTCATTGCGGCCTGCATGGTCTACGTCGAAACCGGGGTTCAGTATTACTACGATGCCGTCTTCCAGCCATAACTTTACAGGGTGCAGCCCCGTAAAAAGGACTATCTCCTGTCCGTCTACATCGTCATCGACTTTGCCTGCGCGCAACATGCGCCTGCGCTCTTCCTCCACTATATCCTTTATCGCTTTTTCTATATCATAATGCATTATGCCGCCGCGGTGAGGACGAGAACCGAGCCGTAAACCGTATATCTTAAGCCTGGCATCCAGCGTGTCCGAGATCTTACGCATCTCCTGAGAGATGTTGCTGTGGTACAGGTCATGCGCCTGCCTGGTCGTGACCGGCGCCAGGCTCGCGGGCATAAGTATATCCCTTGGATAGCGCAAACTGTAGAGCTTCGCGAAAATATTGCCTGTCAGGTGAGCGATCATAAAATTAGCGGCAATATCCGGGAAAGTATTTTTAATACCCGTAAAACAGGAAAGGGCCGCTACAAAAAGCGTTCCAAGCATCACCGCTACAGGTATGCCAAAAACGCGCTGGTACATATCGGCTCCGCCGGGCGGCTCCTCGCCATTATTCATCTTCTTATACAATTCGATGTAGGCGGATTTATTGAAGTAATGGACAGCGATCAAAGTAGCCGATATATAGAAGAAACCAACCCAACCGCCGTTTACATAAAACAAGGCGCGCAACAGCTCCTCTATCAGTGGAGACACAGCCAGGCTCGCGAACCATCCGGTTCCAAATATTGATCCGGGCATTATTGCCGGTTTATCCCACAATTCATTCATGTCGGCCGGCAGTACCGCATACCCCACGCCTATGCCTTTCTGGCGGAGCCTCGTTACTGCGAAATTGACGATAAAGTGCGAGACAGCGGTAATGCCTATGGCTATCCAGGGGCTTGATGCGAGGAAAAATACGGCGATTGTGTCGAAGATGCTTACTATGGCTGGGGCTATCGATTGCTTGAATATCTTATCGGGAGGCGCCCTCATGCTCTTCAAGTGCAAAATTGTAAATATAAGCCCACCTATACCTATAATAGAGGTGAGTATGCCTGTACGGAATATTGATATGGCCGGGAATAAATATTCTAATACCGCAAAGAGGCCGAAAGGTGCGCCTATCTTAAGTATCTGCTCAAACCATGGGGCTATCTCTATAGCTGTACCCCTAAGAAGCTCCTCTTCACCCAGGTTAAGCTTAAGCACTTTGTTATACCACCACCTACCAATAGACTGGGTAAGAGGTAGAGTAGCGGGTTGCCACGGCCTGGCAAACCGAATCTTTATGCGATCCATAGCAGACCTTATCGTCTGTTCAAACGGATACACCCATTTCCCGCTTCTTATCCGTTCGGCATGAAGATAGTCATTATATCTTATGACGATCTTCGGCGCCGCACCCACCTCTTCCGACCGCAAAGACAATTCGTTTATTCCGTCCAAATCCATTCCAAGGGTTGCTATCGTATCGAGGAAGTCGGATCTGGAATCAATTAGATTTTTGCTCTTCTCGAAATACGGCCTTACGATCACTGTATCCTTATAAGTCGATTCAAACTGCCCGAATGAGGCGTCAATATATAAAGACGGCTCCTCGTCTCCCGTATACACGGCTATCCATTGATGATATACAGGAAGCGCGTCTTTATACTTATAATACCCGGGGATAATTTCAATCCTCACACTATCATTGCCTCCTATCGGAATATTAAATCGCGCGGACAATATTTCCGCCAGGATATTGGATGTTATTATACATTCTTGTCTTGCGTATTTAGGCAGAAGCAGCCCTTCCTGTTTCAGCGCGGCGAAGAAATCGCTTTGGATGCTTCCGGCAAAATCTCCCGCCATGTCCGGGCCTTCCTTCTTCATGTGTGCTTTAAAAAAGTTCATTAACCGGGGTTTTGCAGATGCGTTATTTGTAACGAAATAATAACCGAACAGCCCGCTGTTTCCAAACTCCTCTCTACGGGTAAAAAGTGCGCCCTTGTATCCGTTATTTCTGAATAGATAACTTACTATAAAATAGGCCATCCTGTTATGAGCGCCTGCCGGATGAGGTAAATAAGAATTAAAGGCGTTTACCGGCCGATATTCCCTGACTGTATCAAATCCCGGCAAACCTGGTTTTGCATGCGCCCTCCCTTCGCCTTTCTTAGCATGATCTATCAATATCTGCCGGCCGATGATATAAATATACAGATCGACTGCCGCGTCGAATAAATCATTCTCATTGTCGAATCTGGTATTGGCTATTTTCAATATATCCGTATCAACCGGCAACCTTTCCTTTAGCGTGCGTAATCTCTCTGTCCTGATCTCATCGCTATACTCTTTATTTTTTCTGTCCCCCCTGAATAATTCGACCACATCCAAAACCTTCTCCCAGGTAAGCGGTTCCAGCGGCAGGCCCGAAGGCTTGGATGAAACCAGCACTTCAGAGTTGAAATAATGGACTGCTTCCATAAAATTGTCATCGACTATTCTATTATCCACATTTAACCGCAGAGACGGCACCACCGAAACTACTCCAACCTTAGCTGTTGCCTGCAGCGTCGCGTACCCTATTTCATGGCCTCGCATGCGCAGCCGCATGATGATGAAGTTTACGATAAAGTGCGAAATTGCGGTAACACCTATGGCTATCCAGGGGCTTGTAGGCAGGAAGAATACGGCGATTGTGTCAAATATGCTTATGATGGCTGGGGCGGCGAGTTGCTTAAATAGGGACTGTCCCCGGACTGTAGAATCCACCGAGGTGGGGACTGTCCCTATTCTTACCGGAGGCGCCCTCATGCTCTTCAAATGCAGAATTATGAATATAAGACCGCCTATACCTATAATAGAGGTGAGGATGCCTGTGCGGAACAGGCCTATGGCCGGGAAGAGACGTTCGAGTATAGCGAATAATCCGAAAGGTATGCCGACTTTGATGAGTTGCTCGAACCATGGGGCTATCTCAAGAGCCGTTACCCTTAGAAGCTCTTCCTCGCCAAGGTTAAGCCTCAATACTCTGTTATACCACCATCTGCTTATAGACTGGGTAATGGGCAGAGTTGATGGGGCAACTAATCCTTTTGCTGCCGTGGCCGCGGCAAGCGCCCTGCTCTCGCGTAAGCTAGGCAGATACATATCTCTCTCATAATCGCCGGCGAACCTTCCCATCGTAAAGTGCGCCATAGTATCGTATACGGCATTCTTTGAAAGCTCTGCCCAGCGGTTTTTATTGTTCGCGTAAACTTCCATGACTTCTGTAAGCGCCTTTAACATATTGTCGGCCGTCTCTTCATTCCTTCTATTGGCCGACTCAATATCCTTATCGTCTTTTACTTTTATTGAACTTTCATTAAACAGGAACGCCGCCCCCTTTATCTCGCTTAAAGGTTTCGGTTGATTCTTCTCCTCATCCCACGCGTTCTCGGCTTCCAGGACCCATCCGTCCGGCGTAGAGACGCTCAAGGCTCCGCATAATCCGGCCTTCATACCGCTCGTTCCACTCGCCTCAAGCGGCGGTATGGGATTATTCAGCCATACATCGGCTATAGAAGCGAGGTGTTTCGCTACGTCGATATCGTAATTCTCAACGAAAAAGACATCACCCTTGTTACGGTCGCTCAAGATAAACTCATTGATACTTCTTATTATATCCTTCCCTTTATCATCGGCCGGGTGCGCCTTACCGGCGAAGACTATCTGTAGCTTTAAACCGCGTTTTGTTGCTTCCGCGCGTAATGTCTCTATCCTCTTCAATACCAGGTCGAGACGCTTGTATGGAGCGGCGCGCCTCGCGACGACGATGGTAAGGGCGTTATCATCAAGGCCTTCGAGCCGGCTTGCCGGACGCTTCTGCCTCAGATCCTCAATAGCGGCCTTCTTTGCGGCTTTTCGCATCGCGAGATATTTGTCCGGATCAGCGTAGCCGATGAGCTGGCGTATCTGCTCTTCATTCAGCCTATCCATTGCCATCCTTTTCAAATAACCAAGGGATTTCGCATGCTTAAGCAGGCCCTCGAGGAAGGCCTGCATCGGTTTCATCTGCCAGAACCTGCGGTGGACAGCGTTTGTTATGGCTATTATCTTGTTGCCGTTCTTATAAAGCGTCCGCGAAACCCTCGCATGGCTCTTCGCCACTGCGTTGGCCCTGCATGACAGTTCTAATGCCGCGTCCGCCATACAGACCATATCTTGATTGTTAAATCTTCTGCTCGGATGCAGAAATATCTTCTTTATATCCTCATAATTCAAGCCGTTCAGATTCGCGTAATGCTCAAAATAATCCCTGAATAACTCTTCGTCAAATTGTTCGTTGCCGGCTTCTATGGGCGTGTGGGTCGTAAATATCATGCGGTCATGCGCGGCGCGTTTCGCGTCTTCGAACCGGGACCCTGCCGGCGCCCCCGCCGATCGCCTTTTTTGCTCCTGACTTATCAATTCAAGACCGGCGAAAGCGCTGTGGCTCTCGTTCATATGCACAAGCGCCGGCCGCATCCCGCAGGAGGCTACCGCCCTCATGCCTCCCACTCCAAGAAGAAGCTCCTGCATAAACCGCAGCTCATCCTTGTGGGCGGGCACAATACTTCCGGAAGCGTCTTTGCCGCGATCGTAAAGATTATTCGTAAGCTCTTTAGCCCTGGGATGCGCGTCGTCTTTAGTATGGTTCTCGGGAATGTTTGTATCCAGCAGGTACATCTCGACCCGGCCCACCCTGATCCGCCAGATCTTCGCGTAGATATATTTGTCGCAGCCCGCTTCTATCTTAAGGACGATGTCGTTCTTTTTGCCGGTCAGGGCATCCGTCTCCTGGACAATCTCCCCTAATTTTGAAAAATCTGTAGGCACGTTAATTTCGACCTGAGATCCTACCGGTACGTTTCTATGATGATCGTTAGCATGGTCTTCGGCAGTCACTATATGCTGTTCAAAATATCCGTTCTTATACGCCAGGCCTACACCGACAAATGTGTTGGGGCCGTATCGGTCGTTCAGTCCCCGTATAGTGTCGCCCGACAATATACCCAGGCCCCCGCCGTATATCCTAAGCCATTCCGAAAGGCCGTACTCGAGGCTTAAATATACCACCCTCTCGTCATCTTTAAGCCCAAGCTTCCTTGATGCCTGCCTCTGTATCCCGGTTCCTTCGATGTATTTGCGGTATGCCGATTCAAGGCGGAGATAGTTGTCGAAATTCAACCGCGCCGGGTCGGCGAGGACAGCCGCGAGTTCCTCTCTAAATGGGACCGCTGCGCCTTCCTCATTCACTACCAGGCCCTCGACCACAGCAAGGTCCTTGCTGATCGTTTCCAGCCGCCTTCGGGCGGCCCCCGGCATCTGAACATCCTGCCGGGCAAAGAATCGCGTAATAGTTCCGGCGACTACTTGATTAGCCGCGACAAAAAGCAGCCTTGCCGCCAGCTGGCAATAGAATATAGTATCTTCGCCGGGAGCACCGGTTTTTGCGCGCGAGATGACCTCATCTGTTAGGCGCCTGTTAAGCCCTGCTATCTCTTTCGCGTCATGGAGGAGGACCTCCAGGGTACCTGAAGCGGCAGCGTCCTCTGCCTTGACGCTTTCTCTCATATCGTCGATCATTCTTTTATATTTATCAAAAAACTTTTCGGAGAACGGCGATTCGGCTTTGAAGAGCATCCACTGCGCGGCGTCGACGGTATCTTTATTATCGCTTTTATTGTACGTGAGGATAACAGCCCTGAACACTTCCAGGAAATTTTCTTCCTGCCAGTGATTCCGGTGGCCGCTGACAAATTCCCTGGCCCAACCGGCCTGGTATTTCTGACGCAGGAGATCGGCCTCCATATCGAGCAATCTGCCAAGAAGAGCCTTCAAATCACTATCTGCCTTAATATGGCCTATGACCATCCGTACCGTGCCGACGGCTTTGTCAATAAGGCACTCATTTAAACCGGGCATCTTCTCGGCGGCCGCGAGGTACTCCCTCAATCCATCCAGCGCCGACTGATCGCCCTGCTTAAGTCTCTCGCCGAAACCGGCAAGCGTGTCGGTGTGTTCTCTCATGAATATAGCGGAGAATGCCGAGGCAGGATCAAAAAGTATCCACTGGGCGGCATCATGAAGAGCATCGTCTTTTTCAAGGTTCCATTCAAGGACCAATGATTTGAAGGCAGAGTACCGGCCGGGTTCGGTCATGTCATACTTATGGTTTTCGATGATCGCGCGCGCCCAGGCGATATTGAGCGTCTGACGCAAAAGCATCGCTTCCGCCGAATAGAGCGTTCTCAATTGCTCATGCTCATTGAAATGGGCAATACCGGAACAGACAGCGTTTACCATCTCGCTGGAAACGCGCCTTGCCAGACCCGGTATTTCGATAACTTCGTCAATTAGGCCCTTGAGAGCTTCGATGGCCTGTATATCGTCATGCTCAAGCCTGTCTTTTACCGCGGATATCCTTGCCAAATAATAATCCCTGAATCTGGAAGAGAGCTCTGATTGCGGATCATAAAGCATCCAGCCTGCGGCATCGCGGTCGGCCTGAACGGCGCTGCGGCTCCAGGCAGCAACAGCCTGATAGCAGGATGCAAAGAATGTCTCATTACCAAAAGCTCCTTTGCGCGATTCGAGGAATTTGCCGGCCCACTCCGGGCCATGCTCCTGTTCGAGTAGGGCTTTTTCCAGGTGTAGAAGATTCGTTATCTGCGGTATAGAGAGCCCTCCGAGGTCTGGACCGAATGCGTGAGTTATTTTAGCCAGGATCCGTTCCCTCAATCCGGAAACAATGACCGCATCCGCTACGAGCTGGCCTAACGCTATTCCGGCTTTCATATCACCCGTATGCAGAGAGTCCCTTACGATAGCGAAATTACCTTCCTCAGCGTAGTCGAATTCCTGCTTAAATCCTCCATCAGCACCTGTCAGTATCCAGAGAGAGCCTTTTTTCATGTTCTCGTCGCCGTAGCGCAGCATGAGCCGGACAGCCCTTCGGACCTCATTGAGGGGCGCCTGCCATGCGCGGCATTCATCGCACAGCTGCAGGGCCCACGCATGATTGGTCCCGTCGCCAAACAGCTGCCGGGCGCGCCTGTACAGCATACTGCCGTTTACGATATCCCGTTCATGCAGTGTTGTGCCGTCGACAAAGTAGACGCGCACTTCCCATGGCAGAAACTCGGCCACGGTCTTTTCAACATCCGGCATATTGAGATATTTCGTGATCTCCAGCGTACGGGGTTCGGGAGAACGGTTTGCCACAACGATAGCGGTCCTGCCCTGATAAGAACGCGTGAAATATACGCACTCATCCTGCGGAGGAGCGTTAAGCATCACCCCTTTACGGAATATGGGATCGCCCTTGGCATTTATCACGTTTGCCACGCCGCCGGCTATCGATGTGTCATACGGCAGGGCTTCGTATGTCTCGCCGTCCAGCGGCCTTCCCTCATTCGTCTCCTTTACAAGCTGCCGGAATTTCTCATAGGTCGCGTGTCTTCGTATATCATGCCGGAGCTCGCCGGTATGGCGATCACGATATCCGGGCATCATAAACCCAAGCGCGTCCGGGAAGTTGAACATAAAGTATCCCGGCAAAAACGCCGTTATTGCCAGGTCACACAGGTATTTTTCCCTGTTGCCTTCATACATGCTAAGGGCAACGTCTTCATCGTGGTTTGATACGAAATTAACAAAGATGCCTATAGTAAGGTACTTTTGAGCATTATATAACCACCTCTGTACCGGCGCGGCAGAGTCTTCTTTCGAAAATTGATCGCGCAGGCGCGTCCAGAGTTCCGAATAATCATAGAATTCATCAATGCCGCTTTTCCTGAAAATATCGATAAGCGCCCCGAAAAGATTGTAATGTTCGGTGATGAACCTTGCCTGCGGGAATTCTTTTCTAAATTCAGCCAGAAGTTCTATCGGAAACCTGTCCGCCATATCGATACGGAAAACGGTAACCCCTGATTCGATCCACGCCCGGATAGTATTGAGTAAATACCGGTGCACTTTGGGATGGCGCAAATCTAATGCAGCGGTGCTGGTCATAGCGCGATGCGTCCGGTTGTGGCTTATCAGAACACGGATCCTGCCTGTTGGTTTACCGCCGATCTTCTCTATACCCGAAACAAAACCGCGTTCTTTTAATTTCACGACCAACGGATCATTGGGATCGTTGCAGGGAACGTATAGCAGGAATGCGGCACTGCGCGGCCCTTCGCTGACTCCCTGTGTTTCCAGTATCTGCTGTTCGGACAGGCCTTCAGGTATGCCGTCGGCGCGCCACTGGACCGGGACATTCGTATGTGGAACGCACCAATAAGGATGTTTAACGACGAGCGGGCTATCGGGAGTTAAATGGCCGGTGATATCCACTGCCGTGGTTATTTTGCGGCCGGCCAACCATTGGCTACACGTTTTTACTTTGTCAATAACATCAGGGTCAGCCATATCAGAAACGGAAAAAGCCGAAGCCGTCTCGTTTTTCCGGGCCTTTGGAGTATCGCGCACTACCACCCTGTATTGAACCCTTTCCCCTCCTATATCCCTCGTGTAAAGATGATCCGGTGGCGATAATTTCGAGTCATTGAGCATCTTCCCTATTTCGCCTTCCCTGTGGACGCCGACGAGATAGATGGTATTTCCTTGCGGTATAATGATGGATTCCAAAAGACGTTCCAGATTCTGACGAAGCCTGTCCAGTCCGCCTAAAAATCTCACCATGACCTGCATAATACCGGGACGCTCTTTATCAAACGCGGGAATGAGGTGAAATACCTGGCCTCCCTGCGGGATCGAGACAGGAAGAGGCTCCGCGGTCAATTGCCTTTTATCTGTCGTGCGCTCCGACCTTTTCGTGTTAATGTCGAACAGAAGATATGTGCCCGAGAAACCTTCGATAGCGCCCGCTTCAGGCAGAAAACCAAAACTCTCCGGCAGGATGGCGCCGGTGTGGTTATCTCCTAAGAAAAGTAAATACACCTCGCCGTCCGCGATTAAAGCAAAGGCATCCATCGATTCTTCGGACTTAACCTTGAGATTTATTAGCCTGGGCCGCAACGGCTGGGCGCCTGCAATATCACAGGTGTTTTCCGCCTCTACCCAGGCATTCTGCCGGGCTATGTCATTTAACGTTATGCCCGTATCCTCCTCTGTGATTTCGTATATATCTTCTCCATCCGAGCTCTCGCGTTTCCTGACAAACACTTTGGCCGCCACGGCAGGAGTAATCATATCTTTGATCTTCCCGGCCCGCATCATGGGAATCTGCTTATACCGCCTCTGCATCAATGCCTCTTCCGTGCCCGCCGGCATTTTCAATCGTCCCGCCTCGGCGATTAACGGTAAAGCGGCAGGCATCGAGGAAAAGACCTCTTTCATAATCTGAGTGCGAAGATTGATATCATCGACTGCCATCGCCGCGCTCATAAGCTGAGCAATGATCCAACGCTGCTTTGCCGCGGAAACGAGCTCGAAAAATTTGATAATCGCTCCAAGGCCCGCGAATTTATGGTCCAGGGCCAACGGCAGAACCGAACGGTCACCCGACCCCTGAAGCAGATTTTCCAATTGCTGGTTATCCGCCGCACTTAAAAATGCGACAGGACCTAAAAATTCTTCATGTGAAATGATCCACGCCGTCCCCCGCCTTATTATATCCTGATTCGAAAAAAGAAGCCGTTCCAGTACATCCTCAAACACCGCCTTGAATTCGGCGAAACTTATCTCGTCCTTATGATGGGAGTAAAAATTGCTTGCCCATGCGGCGCCGTCACCGCCTTCACTCTCCGGGCGGGCTCTTGTATATGCCTCGGCTAAAAGCGCGTCCGCGCTCTCTCTCCCATTCTTGTATGCCTCTGTTTGGCGGAATACCAACCGGCAACGGCCGTACTTAGGCAGTTCGATAACAAGTGTTCTCGGCCCAAAAAACACCTTCGTTCCAGTTGATAATACTACATTGCTCAATTCCCCTTCCATTGAATCTCCTGCCGCGCCCGGGCCAAAAATACGGTCGAGGCAGATGGTTGTCTCGGTGGGGACATCTGAATCATTAACGACCTCAAGGACATCTTCCTGGCCTGTGTGCCGCACCATCGGTATAAGGCCGCTGTTTTCCAGCGTATCGACGTACCATGGAACCACAATCGTATGTGTCACTCCGTCGCTTCTTAGAGCAACGGCTACATCCGGTTGAGATTTGCGCACGCTCTCGGCATGCGCCCATCGCCTCTGAACACCTCTATGCGGCCGATGAGTAAAGGAATTACTTTCTTCCGCGAGCCCGATGTCCAGATTCTCAAAAGGATACTCTGGGATATAAACAGCAGAGTCACGCCAGTTTTTTTCCGCCGTCTTTTCGCGAGTCGGCGGCCGCTCGATCGGCAAAAACTCGATAAATGGAATAAGCATGTACCCGCCTCCCATTGCGCATATTGCCGCTGCCGCGCGGACATGCTCCATCGACCCAAGGCGTTCAAGTCCTACTCCTTCATCATGATTTGTGTACATAGTCGCGTCTCGCGCCTGCGCGCTCGTCCCGCCTGCCCCAAAAAGATAACCCCTCACGGCCTGGGCGGTTCCGCCGCTAAGTGTATCAGCGAATTCCTTGTTGTAGCTTACAGCGCATCCCCCCTGGCGCATACCCATCTCTCTGAAAAAGACCCTGTTGTTCTCTCCGTATACTTCACCCAGAATTAAGAGGCCGGGATGTTTTTCGCGCAAACCGGCCATAAGATCATCCCATATCTCGCGGGGCATCATCCTGCCGGCAGCTTCTCTTGATATGCCCCAGGGCTTGAGCTTTTCATCAAAATACCTGTTCCAATAGATCCAGTCCGCCAGGTCCGCCCTTACACCTCCCTCACAGGTCATGTCCGCGATAGAGCCCAATATGTCCGCTATCTTCCCGCGGTTTTGGCCCTTTGAATAATTTATCAGCGCGAGACTAAGCGCCCCTGGCGCCATGTGCCGTACAATTCGCATAGAATCGTGGTATCGCGCGGGAAGTATTCCCTCGTCCATCCATCGCGCCATCTCTCCATCAGTCACCTCCGCTTCGAAGAACATCCCTTCAGCCACCCATGAGAATTCGCGGCCCGGCCCTTTAAGAAGACGCGCCTCCAGCTCCTCGTCGGAAAGATTTTTAAGATCCGGGTTCCCGCGCGCCCATCCGAAAAATTCGTCTCTATCTTTCCATGACCAGAAGAGCCCCGCCGACTCTTCGCTAAAAATGAGCGGCGAGTCGGAGGCAAACTGGTTCGTGACAAAGTCGAGATCGCACTTAAGGCCTTTCGGCTTAAGCCTCTCCCGCACAAAACGCCTGAACCCTTCGTTGGTATTATCGGAAGCGATAAGCCTTGGGTCTATCTTATAGTCATAGACGTCGTATTTTGAGCCGCTTTCCCGCGTTGCTCCCGGGCTCTCCTTGCCGGATGCGACATCGCGCTCATGCCACTCGCGAGCCATAGCTTTAGAAAGCGGGCTCTCCTGCCAGACGCCCTTAAACCATATATGGCCGGCCCCCAATTCATAGGCATACCAGTCCCATATATCCTTTATCAACTTCGGGTCACAGTGCAGATATCGGGGATTAAGGTGCAGGCGTTTAAGTCCGCTGCTATCGTCTATTATCTTCGCTGGAACGCCATCCCCGAGATTCTGGTCCATGACCACATCCGGAATCTTGTCAAGAGTCGTCCCGAACGCCCGGGCAAGTCCGTGGGCGTCTACTTCAATAATAAGCTTGTCCGAACGCTCAGAGGCCCTTACGGCTTCGCATAAACAAACTATAAGATCTTCCCGCTTATCTTGGACAAGAAAGTTGTCATCAATATAGAGCGTCTCATCGGCATACACCGCTTCAACGGGCATCTTCGCGAATCGAATCCTGCTCCTGGCGTAAAGATCGGCTAGAAGCATCACGGCGCCATTATCTCCGCCGATGCGGCTTTTCGCCTCGGCGAGGACTGCGGCGAAATCGCTCTGGGCTTCCTGGTTTAACTCTATCTCTTTGCCCATGCCGCTTCGAATATCCGCCATTGCCGCGCCGATATTATCCGGCTTGAATCGGCAATATCCGATTACGGCCGACTTTGCCCTCACGTTTCCTGCGCCGGCAAGGGGAGTATCCGACTCTAGCCTTCCGAGCCCCCAGAGCACGGAAGCGTTTGACCACGCCTGCCTCCAGCACCCTTTGGGGTAATTCTTCTTACCCTCTCCGCCGGGGATTTGCGATGCCTCCGCATCAACGAGTTCCGGAGAGCCTCCGTTAAAGAGGTAGTCACCGCCCGTATACGGATCGCGCGCGAGCTCCATGCACTCATCCACCATTTTCGCTTTAGCCTCTTCCTTCGTCATATATCCGTATTCGGCCGCGCATAACATATAGAAAGGATAGAGCCACGGCCAACCGGTTCCGTTGTGATATGCCTTATCCCGATCTTCCTGTGGTTTATCCTTATCGTAATATCTGTAATAATACTCCCCGTAACCTTTGGGCCAGCCGATGACCTTGCCCTCTTCGTTATCGCGCGTATCCTCTACATACATCTTTACAGGCGGCGCGAGACTGCGCAAAGCTCCCGTTCCCGGAATAAGCAGGCGGTCGCGCGTTGATTCCACTATCCGTTTAGCGTGTTCGCCGGCCGCAAGGCCGAAATATACGACGAATATCTGGTTTGGCCTGACGCATGGGTCGCGCCTATTTTCCTGTTTCGATTGCTCCGCCGTCTGGAAACCCTCGGTCCCGAGGATGTCGAAGACCGTGCCCTCTTCCTCGTTCCAGAAATATTCATCGAAATTATTCCGGATTTTTTCGGCGGTCTTCCTATATTCTGTCCTATTTTCAGGGTCTAATTCCCTCATCCTGTTCAGGGCATTGAACCATAGCGCCTGTATCTCGACCGGATATCCCTGGCGCAGGGTATTTTTGGTATCCATCCAGGTAAATCTGGCCGGACTATAGATGAAACCTGTCGCCGCATCGGCATGAACGCTTGACGGGTCATCGCCTGTGGTAGAGTATCTGGTCATGATAGCACGAAGAACGTCGCTCACCTTCCTGTTGTTTTCGCCTACTGCCATATCCAGGATCGCTATATCGTTAAATTTGTCGATGTGCCTGTAAATGGCCTCGATGAACCATAATGCGGCGTCCGACGATTCATACTTGCCGTGCACATTCGGGATAAGCCCATCTTTTTCCCATCGGGCCCATTTTAACAGGATCGCTCTAGTAGTATCGAACCGGCCGGTCTCGATGGCCCCAAGAAGAGA
Source organism: Candidatus Omnitrophota bacterium (assembly GCA_041648975.1). NCBI lineage: Bacteria > Pseudomonadati > Candidatus Omnitrophota > Candidatus Omnitrophota bacterium. The sequence continues at coordinate 14,334 of JBAZNZ010000010.1, forward strand.
TATCATGCTGTCACGGCCCCATTCCTGATGAGGAAAATTCGGAACGCCGGCTTCTATCGCGGCCAACCCTTCGCCATCTATGAAAACGCGCTCAATAAAAGAGTCCATCATTCTTGCCTCAAGAGCTTTCTCTTTGTTTATTGTTATCTCAAATTCATGTTTCCGGCCGGGCTCAAGTTCGTAATAGATACTGCCGTCGGGGGAAATATTCTCCCCGGGTATAAACATTACTTCGCTTCCGGTGGAAAGATCCACATGCCTGGACGGCTGCGATACATCTACCCCCAGATGGTGAAGTTTTAAGGGGGCAATGCCGGACTTGGCCCGGTCCGAATGGTTCACAACGGACAGGCGCACCCTATCACCGTCTTTCTGCCATCTGGCCGCGATCAATATACCGTCGGAATCCGATATGATCCTGGATTCGGTAAATGTCCCATCAGCGGCCTGCCCTACCAGCTGCTGGCCCGCTGCCATACCGACCGCAAGTTTCAGCAGCCTTGCGATGTCGCGGTTATAGAAGCCGTGACCGAGGGTTATGGCTGTGACGAGGGCTGCGGATATGGTTATGAATATAGATATGGCCGTTACATGGGGTAAAAATAGGAACGGAATGATATATATGCTTCTCAAAAAAGTGCCAAGCCCTAAGATGGTGAGTATCTTTAAGGCGAAGTCCTTGGTTAATTTGGGAGGCGCGCGGGTGAGTTTACCGCTCTTATCGTATTCGTAGACTCCGCCCATATGGCCGATTGTAAATAATAAAACGGTCGCAGCCGAAATGCATGCGAATATACCTGTGTGATCATAACCTATTAAATACTGTGCTATACCTAACATACCGCCTATGATGGCCTCCTCGCGTAAACCGCATACAAAAGCGATATTTTTATCCTGCCATCCCCTGCCCCGCAAATACGCGATGACAGGCGCAGCCTTTTCAGCATTTATCCTACCTTCTGTCTTGATCTTATTCCCAATATAACCCGGCGAACAGATGTTCAGGTCGGAGTCCGGAGGCACGGCGAAAAGATCCTTTTTGCCCGATGCGACAATAACACCGTCTGTCGTCTCAACCTCTATATGCGCGTCGTAATGGCCCGGTACTCGGGCGGCCCAGTCGTTATGCGTCCATTTTTCATCTCCGGCGGGAAGCCCGGCGCTGACTACGCATTTCGTCATCGGCACTTTGACTTCGTTGCCGCCTGCAGAGACTACCATATTGACAGACTTGACGTCACCCCGAACATACGCATCTACGAGGAACGGCTCGCCGACAACGCGTATCTGCTGAGTCTGCGGCTCTACATTGAGGATCTCTGTCACGCCTGTTTTATGTTCAGGCGGCTTTCTAAAGGATTTGAGATGCATGAGCAATTTTACCGCTTCAGTCGCGCGTGCGGTCGTCTGATGCGCTTCTGCGCCGCCAACCCGCTTCAAGTTTCTCGCGGCGCCCAATAGGTCCTCCACCGTGACGTCGCCCGGCAGCCTCATCTCCCACTGCGCCGTCTGCACACCGGGGCGGTTCAGCCTGTATTCATCTGTAAGGCCCAGTATATCGAGCCAGTTAAGCACTACCATGCTTCCGGGCGAGGCGTATATCATCTCCAGTATCTTCTGGTGGACCTCCGGCGTGAACGCTCTGTAGCTCCCTTCCGGGCCGACAAAACGACTGTCTTCCGTTTTCCATTTCTTTATGAGCGCAGTCTTCTGAGCTTTAAGATCGGGATTACCATCCATCTCCTCTTCCCACCTCGTCCTGATGGTGCATGAATCTGAAACGCTTCCCGTTACGAACGCGTTAGGCAGGTGCTTTGACGGGTGGAACATATCACCGGGATCAAGCCCCCATATCACAGGAGTAAGTATCGAGCCGCCCAACCGGCGTGTCGACTGGTTGATATTTTCGGGAAGCGCGCCGAGCGTCTCCCATATCTCGACCATGCCTTCCTCCTGGGCGAACTTCAGGAATTCCGACAGGACACTCTCGCCTTTCGCGAGCTTGAAATAACCCACCAAAACGCTGTCATTGGCTTGCGGCGGAAGCGCGCCGTCTTCAGGGAAGAGGTATTGCACCATGAAGCCGCCGTCTTTGAGCATATCGCTCGGCGTAAGCCGTATGAAATCCCACATCGGCTCGCCTTTAAATACCTTCTTCTCGACAATATCCTCCCTGACGCGCGGCGAGCCTGGCGGGAGCATTTCGCCGTGCTGGGCCTGCGGAACCATTCTCCCCATCTTTATCATATTATCAGGCCGTAAATTTCCGTGCTCATCAAAAAGGAGCTGTAATGCGTCTTCGGGTAATCCCGGATGTTCTCCGCGTTGTCTCATATCCAAAAGCTTACCTTTAATAAGCCCCATGACTTCTTCACACGCTTTCTTTTTAGACTTCTTTCCGGCAAGAACCTCTTGCCGTATCGCCTCTATCTTTTCGAAGAGGCCGAGTTTCTCAAGCGTCATATCTTCATCTATGTCCTGACTTATATGATAAGTACGGTAATATCCCAGGCCGTGGTCTTTGCGGTTATACATAAAACCGAGCTCTTTATACAACATGGCGTTGGCCTTAAGAAACTCGAGCGTTGCGGGATTATCCCAGTCGAACGGATAGAACTGCCAGTGCTGACCGGCTGGATATGCCCCTTCGGGCGGGACGCCTTGCACGGTAAGGCGCCGGTAGCCGTTCTCTTTTTTCAATCCGAATACTTCGGGGTGAAGCCACGTATCTGCGCCGCCGAACGCGAACGGATGGTCTATGGCGAATTCGACGCCCTGTCTTCTGCCGTATCCCATAAGCTCTTCGAGCTGGCGGCGCGCCGCGAACTGGACGAATAACTGGAACTCTATCTCCTTGGCATGCCGCTGTCTGGCCCTCTCGATGGCCGGATTCGGCTCGCCTGTCCGTCTCGTCAGTCCGTAATCGCTTAAACCCTTGTCGTAATCATTCCATCTTCTCCAGTCCCATCCGCGCATGTTGTTATTCAATAGCCCTTCGGTTTTAAGCTGACGATAAAGTATATGGTCGCTCAACTCCGAGCCGTTCTCCCGCAAGAATCGCTCATATTCGGCGTATAGCGGATTTGATTTATCGTCTTTAAAATTACCCCAGACGCGCCTTAAGCAGTCGAGCTTTAATTGCGCCACCCTATAATGGTCCACCCTCTGCGCCGCATTAAGCCTGGCGATCTCTGCCTGATTGTCCTTTATAAAATCGGACCCATCCTGCGCAGGATAATCTCTTAAGAATGCGGGAACGCTAAGATATTTAGGGTCAATGAGCTTGGAGCTCTCCATAGAATAAGGCGAGTTGGAATAAGAATCGGAGACCATGATGGGAAACCACTGGATGATATGCTGCCCCATCTCAGCGTTAAAATCGACCAGGGGCTTTACTGTATCGAAATCGAGCACCCCCCAGTCCTGCCTCGAACGGCCCTGCAAAAGCGGCATGAAATTTCCGTCTACACGCCGGCCCGCCTTGACGGGCGAGACAAATTTTTGCGAAACCAGGGCCTGCGGCTGCGAGGCGGTTCCGGAGGTTATTTTGCGCAGGTTCAGAAAATAGGCGAAGAATATCGCAAGCGTGCTTCCCGTGAGGCAGGCCAGAAAAACACGGATGTAGACGTCCGAAACCAGCTGTATTCCGACATGACGCAGAAAATCGCCGCCTACTTTCCATAAGAAAGGTCTCTGTATGCGTTCCCTCACTTTTTGGACAGAAAATTCTTCTGCGCGTTCGGATCTTTCGCCTTTATAAGATACATTGTGGATTATCATAGACACAACCGCATACCAGATCGTAACGACTATGGTGCAGCACGTTGCCAAAATAACTTTCATAAAATACGGCGTCGGCGACGCATAAACGTAATATAGGAATGGCCCATTAAGCACGCCCACAAGAAGGCCCATTCCGAACACCTGGTTTATGTCGACTTTCCTGTTCGCGGAATACTGCGAGGAGAAATCTATAAGCATATTTGAAACTACGGTCATTATTGTGGAAAAGACGACCTGGTAATAGGTAAACGAGGTGAAATAAAGTCCTATAAGCCCTATTACAGAGACAAATACAATCGGAATAATGAGACGCTTATTCAGCGTCTCGCCGGGCAGTGTCACCGAATATGACCAGCTCCTGTTTGGAAGCACGAGTTTAACCAAAAATTCCGCTATTACCTTTAACGCGGACGTGCGTACTTGCGGAGAAACAGGTTGATCGGTACCTCGAAACTGCGCTATCTCGCGCACCGACCTCTGCCCCGGAATGCTGTCATCCTCCTTGGCCATGTCCGGAGATTCGCCCTTGCGGCGGGGGACAGCTTTTCCCGCGACCGGGCCGGTTTCAGCGGGTTTTTTATATACCGTGATTATATCGACCGGTTTGTTCGGGACCATCTGATTGCTAAGGGTATAAAGCTTCTGTTCATGCCGCAGGCCTTCAAATCCCTCCGTAATCAATATCGAGTCCTCGATAAGCGCCGCTCTCTCCTTCTGGCCGGCGAGCTTCCATTCATCGACCGCTTCAAGTTCATAATAATCGTCTGTGAATGCTATGAATAGCGCTCCTCCGGACTTAAGCACCCGGGCGATCTCCTCAAATAGCATGCGGTAATTTTTGGGCTCAAGATAGGCCATTCCGCTCGTTATCATAACGACATCGAAGCGCCCGTCCTCAAAATCGAGCCTTTGGTTTTCATTAAGATCCTGAACCACAGATGCCGTGAGTCGCCTATTGCCGGCCAATTCTATCCTGTTTAAACCGATACCTACGACCTCCTCCACCGGTATCGAGCCGGGAATATACGTATTATATCCGCTAAACAGGTCAAGCACTTTTAATGGCCGGCCGGAGCTTCCGCGCGGCAATGACTCCCTGGCTTTCTGTAATATTATCCTTTCGGCGGGCTTGACAAGATATGATCGGGTCCTAATCTCCCGGACAAAGCTTGAGGAAGGACGTTTCCGGCCGGACTGGCTCATATCGTCTGCCATGTCCGGCACCTTACCCTTGCGCCGCGGTTTGTTCGCCGCCGATCTGACTTGAGCAAGTAAAGCCAATACCGGCGGACCGCCGAACCACCTCGAAAGTGTTGAGCGCCATGACACCGCCTCATGCAGCTTGTCGAGCGACCACCTGGCCCATACGCCGACGTTACCATCTTCGGCAGCCGCCTCTTCCAGGGCGCTGAGCGTGTCCTTTATATCGGACTGGCTCATCCCTTCGCATACGTACGAGAGCGCTTCAGCTGCGCTCCTCCTGACAACGGCCGGCCTGTCGGACCGCAGGATATCGATGAACTTTATCTTCGCCGCCGCCCTCAACGGGTCTGCCGGGTCCACCTTGAACGTGAAGACCCTTCCGAGGACGAATAGCGTGTTCGCGAGCTCGTCATCTTTCAAGCTATCGAGTTTCGCCAATTCTAAGGACGCGTCGATATTGCCGTAATATACCTTGTCATGCGCTATCTCCGAAGCCGCGATTATCAGAGCGTATTTTTTCGGTACCGCTCTCTTCGTATATATGGCCGCCCTCTGGGCTATGACAGGGTTTGAAGCGCCTTCCTCAAGCAGCTTCTTCTTCTCCACCCTGATCTTATTTGAAAGCTCCTGCATTATCTTATAAGGATGCGTCTTGTAGCCGCCTGCCTTATACATCGCAAGTATCGTCTTTGTGATAGAAGTAGAATAATCAGATATGGCATCCAGGACATGGCTCTTCAGTCCTGTAAATACCTTCATGTAATAATGGATCACCTCTTCGGTGGAGGTGTATATGCCGCCGCCGTTCGCGACAGGGCCCGGTATATAGAGAATTCCCATCTCGTGAAGAATGTTCTCGAGACCGCTCTCGAACGCGTTGTTCGACCCCTCGACTATGAGCTTCGCCCTTATCCTTGATATATTGTTCTTCTGTTTTGTAAATATATTAGACCCCGCCGCGAGCACAAGCGCCGTGCAATCCTTATACAGGATCTCGTCCGGGTCACCGTCATATCTTTCGACGCCCTCGCCTTGATAAGCCTTGGCCAATTCAAACTTCTCGCCGTTCTCGAACATCTGACGCAGCCTCATCAACTCATCGATATCGAGGCCCTTTGCGGAATAGACGGCTCCGAACTTGTCCGAGACACCTGTTATCTTGAAGCCGAGCCTCTTATATTCGGTAAGAAGGAGTTTTACAACCCCGCTTCCTACATCGCCGAAGCCCTGGATTATTACCGTCTTATTATTTTCATCTATCTTTACCCCGTGATGCGCAAGCGCTTCAGTATCTGAAATTGCTACGGCAAGCGAGTCAACGACTCCACGGCTTGTAACCATCCATGGCATATGCGGAAGGCTTCCCATAGCCTCGGGCCTGCTTGTGGTGGCAAGTATAGAGCGCTTACCGAGGGGCTTCAGGATCTTATTACGGATTACTCTTTCCCGGAATCGCTTATCGGCCTCATCCTGCAGCCACGTCATCTCTGTTTCGCCCATATCCATGTCCGGGCCGGCTATGTAAAGGCCGCACAACATGCCTGACGCTATGGATGAAGCCACCCAATTCCGTATCACGCTCTCTTTGTGCGCGCCCGGAACGGCCAGGAAGACTGTTTTGCCGCCGTCAAAGAAGACGTCCCACAAGGGATTTTTGTCTCCCATCGCTTCCGCAAGCCGCGCGGATTCGGCGAGGACCTGGCCTGATTTATTCGCAAATTCGGCTTCACTTGTGAACTGATACCACCGGCACCCGCCCTTCGCCAGCGTAGTGCCTGCGTCGCCCGAACAGCTGTTCACTGAAGTAACGACAAGAGAGCCGTCTTCCATCACGGTAATAGCGACCCTAAAGGGCTTCTTATCCTTATACCAGCTGAACATCTCTGAATTAGCGGAGTCGAACATAAGAGTAAGCGGCAGTTTTCTTTTAACACAATACCTGTAAGCGTCGGCGTCTTCTATGAGGGCTTTTCTTAATATATCTTTTGCGTTGGGAAGATCGGCGGGAAGAAGGCGAGTCGCACAGGCTGTCAACGCCTCATCCAATTTTTGTTCCACTGTAAGCGCTAACTCTTTCTGCGCGAATAAAACCCGGTTCACCGCCCGGAACGCCGCAAACGCCGCTGCTGCTCCGGCGGCCGCGCCGAAGAACCAGAATAACGGCCCGAATATTACAGCGATATAGATATCATCCAGAAGCCCCGGCCCACGGCACAATCCGATCACCGCGAGGGACGACATAAGCGCCGCGCCTATCGCGGCAGATACGCCTATGAACTTCAGTCCGATGCGCTCCCTTAGCAGGATCAGCTTATCCAGCGGCGATTCGGTAACCGGCGAATCTTTGCGCTGCGCCTGTCCGTCCTCATCCTCCGCCGCCATGTTCGGGCTCTCGGTCTTTGCCCTGACAAACATCCCGGCAGCATGCCTTCTCTTCGCGACCGTTACGACAACCGTCTGATCGGCGTCGGACTCTTCCATTTGGGTGGCTATCTCAAGACGGCCGTTATCGTCTATCTCCCGCCTAACTACATCGGCGGTCAGATCGCTCTGTCTGCTGTCTAATATTTCAATAAATATCGCCATGCCCGGCGGCGACAAAAGTTGAGCAATGTTGCTGAATAGCATGCTTCTTGCGTTTACCGGCTGCGGATCAAGCGCGCCTATCCTCTTCTCCTGGTTCATTGAAAATTCGTCATAACCGCTCGCGATCCTTCCTGCCTCATGCAGCGTCCTATTTACGGATATGACATCGAAGCCGCCGTTCATCCGTTTCGGAAATGCCCGGTCCGTTATGTCGTCCTCGACTATCTCCACATCGAGCGGACCGATAGCGCCTGATGACCTATAGTCATTTACGAGCCTGAGATACTCGGCCAATATTGTCGCGATGAATGAGTTATTATCGACAAGCGCGATCCTCTTCCCCGGCTGCGCGACGCTTATCCAATATAATCCTTCGAGTCCCGCTCCGAACAGCGCAGCCCGGCCTGATTCTATCATCTCTTTTCCCAGTGGTTCGGAATCGGGTATCAATATTTCCGGATTGCCGCCCGTCATCATCGGAATGTAATAATTCCGGTAAACATACCGCGCATAGGCGCACGCGAAAGATATGCGGTATCGTTCCAGCATATCAGGCTTTCTATATAGAACATTAGCCAACGTGGTCAATAGACGAGATAAGGCTTTCGAGCCGTCATCGTTTTGCATCTCTTCCGACAGAAGATTGAGCGTAGAAAACCTGGGCTTAAACTGGTGCGGAAGGTATAAAGGCGCTGTCAGGATATAACTTATGGCATCCGGGTCGATCCTGCGAAGGGTATCCTTCTCCCCTTCGGATAATTCGGCAATCTCTTTTATGACATCCGCGAAATCTTCGCCTCCGGCGGCGTGGCTCACGTAGATGTGCGCGCCGTTTAAAGTACCGGATGATATATGAAGTTCTGAGTTGCTCCCCACGGCGTTGCTTACAAGCGATAAAATTATCGAGGATATGCCTCTGTCCTGGTAATTCACTCCGCCGACATCTGCGCGAATGTCCACAACTCCCAAATCGAGGGTCAGATTGCCGTTTCCGTAGTTGGTCTTGAAACCGAATTCCATAGTCCCAACTACCGCGCCGTTCGATCGGCGTAATATCTCGATAGTTATCGGCCCCGGAGCCTCGACACCCCTTAAATTGAGCCTGAACCGTTCGCCTGTATTATCGGCGAATTCATCGTCCTGCAGTTCCAGCACCTTTGCGATGCTCAGCAGGCGGCTTATTAAACGGCCGTCGTGCTCTATCGCATCTTCGGGATGCTCTGCCCCGGCTATAACGCCGTGGTCGTTTATAATCCTGCCACCCGGTAGTTCATATCCGGGTTTTACTATATGCTGGCACTCTTCCAGGAGCAGTTGCGCAAGGTCTTCCGCCGATAACTTATTCAGCAAGATCTCCCCTAACCACATTGTCGGCTTAAGGCCGTGTATCTCTTCGCTAAAACCTGTTCTCGTACTGCATAATATATTCCTGCCTTTATCATTGCCTATAATCACGCAACCTGCAATAACGCTTATAGAGATATTGCGCGCCGTTTCGATGATATCGACCCGCTGTTTAGCCGTAAGGTTTCGGAAATTCGGCCTCTCCGACAGTATCATTGCCAGCCGCCCGGGCTCTTTAGCCTCCCGCATCTTTTTGAAGAGGCCGTTTGCGGCGTATTTTTCCTGCAACGCCTGCGATTTCTTGTCGGCGGTCGGCTTATAAGGCAGCCTCCTGATTCGTTTTGCCGTATCGGTATTGTGGTCCAGCTCAAAGGCATGTTCCGCACTTATATGATAGCGTAAGAATGGATTAGTATGATCTACATCGTCTCCGGGTTCATCCTCGATATCGGGTAATTCATGCCGCCGTAGGGGCGAATACGGCCCGCGGCCTTTTGCGCGATACCCTGCGCCGGGAATAGCCATGTTAGGAGCGACGCGTTTCCTGCGGCGCTCTTCGTTCTGTAAAGAAATTAGGCCGATGACACGCGACCTGTCCAGCTGCGTGGCTATAGCAAGCGGCATGATACAGGCCGCAACACAAACCGTCCGCCTTATTCCGGGATAGGACTCTGCCATGCGCTTTGCGACGCCGGCAAGGTTCAGGATGCTCTCAGGCGAGCCGAGGCCTCCGTATGCGAGATGGAGGAGCAAAGCTGCGATCGTAATAGATACGGCTGCGCTGACAGCAGGGACAATAGCGCGCCGCAGGTTGAAGAAGGGCCATGAAAAGCGCCTCCCGGGCTCGGCGCGGCTTGCGGGAATTGCTTTAGTCTCGATGGCGGGCAATTTCTCTTCAGGTTCTTTTGCCGCTACTTGTTTTTCCGCAGGCAGAGATTTAGCCGGCGCAACCTGCTCCTGGGGCTCGACCTTGCCGGCTTCCGGAGACTCGAAGAGCTGCTCATATAGCAGCTCTCTCCGGTTAACCGGTATCGATACCATTACCTTCTTATTACGATATTTGTTTATATTAGATTCTAAAGGATCAAACTTAAAATACCGGAGGGTATAACCTGAAAAATTTATGAGGACTTCGTCATAAAATATATTGCAGACCATTCCATTGTCCTGAAGCCACTCGTGGTCCTGTTCTGCCATCGTCCTGACAGCCTTCTTGACATCGTCCAGGGTTAGGTCAGCCTTTTCCTTTCCAGAAAGCCTCTGGATAAGCACGTCAATGAACCTGACGCTTGCCTTAGGACCGGAATCTTTGAGCTTCAGGAAAGATTCAACCGCTACTTTGTTATTCCGGGGCTTTCTTTCGCTGAAAAAGTCGGGGTTCGCCCAGGTGATATCCTGGGCAATAAAAGTGATGACAAGGATGGCTGCGATTATCCTTATGGGCCGGTTGAATCTTCTGGATGGTGTTTGCATAGATTTTAAAAGTTTTGTTAATCACCAAAAAAGATAGACCAGATCGCCAAGCATAGCTTTCTAGGCAATCTGGTCTGTAATAGCTACAATAACATAGCACAATAAAATTTCTATGTTACTGCACTGTCTAAGACCCACGATCTTCCCCGAGTTTTATTAAAAATCAGGGATCCTAGAAACAATCTGTCAAACAAAGTACTTGTATATATATTATCATATAAAAGAAATGTGTCAACAGATTGATTCTGGCTTTTTTATACCTTAACGTAAATGTAGCGGAATATTAATTGCAGTAGAAGGTTTGTATATATTGCGGCAACTATGTCATCGAACATGACGCCCATCGATCCGGTCATTCTCTCCATCTGTTTCGCGGGTGGTATCTTCAATATATCGAATATCCTGAAAAGGAAGAATCCCAGGACCACAGCCAGCAGGCTGTAAGGCACAAAGAAGAGGCTCAAAAGCATGCCGCAGGCCTCGTCTATCACTATCATCCTTGAATCCTTGCGCCCGTATATATTCTCCGCCTCCCCCGCGAATATCATGCCCAGGATGAAGAGGAAAAATATGCAGAAGGCGTAAAGTATCTCGTTCTTCCTGACAAGAAAATATACCACCAGCCCTCCCAGGCTGCCCATCGTGCCCGGCATATAAGGAGAGTGGCCCAGATAGAAAAAGCTCGTTATCAGTTTAACCCTTTTTCGCATTGGTTATTACCTCCCTGTTTTTCATTAGAAAGGATACCCCGCTCGCCAATGTAAACGCAACCGTTATCAGCATGATAACATAGATAACGTTTGAATATATAAGCTCCGGACGCCCGCCCCAGAACCCGAATGCTGCTCTGCCGCCTTCTCTCAATATAAGGAATATAAGTATCACATATATCGAGAACATCTGCCAGACCGTCTTATGCCGTCCGCTTCCATCGGCGGGGATCACTCTTCCTTTAGTAAGCGCAAGCATCCGTATCCCGGTTATCGCAACCTCCCTGAAGACGATGACGATGACCATCCATGCCGGGATAATCCCCATTTCGACAAATACGAGGAAGGCCGACAGGACAAGAATCTTGTCCGCGACGGGATCCATCAGTTTTCCGAAGTCCGTAATCTGGTTGTTGCGTTTAGCGAGGAATCCGTCAAGGGCGTCCGTGATGGACGCTAAAAGGAATACGAGGAAAGCCGCCACTTTCGCCGCAAGGCCTGCCGACAATATTAAAAATATAAACGCGAAAGCGAGGATTATCCGCAGTATTGTAAGTTTATTCGGAAGGTTCACCCCGCCCTTCCTTTCTTGAGTTCCCGGCCCTCAGGAAGGGCGGGGTTCATACTTTTTTCCCGACCAGGTCGTACTCCAGCGCTTCGGTTATCCTGACATCGCAAAAACCGCCCACTTTTACGTTCTTGCCGGAAACGTGCGCCACGCCGTCCACCTCCGGGGCATCGCCCTGCGTGCGGCCTTCAAATATATCCTTCTCACCCTCCGTCTTATCATCAATCAGCACTTTGACCGTCCTGCCGATCAACCGTTTATTTTTGGAAAGCGAGATGCGCTGCTGCAGCTTCATGAGGCAGTCGAACCGCTCTCTCTTCACGCTCTCCGGGACCTGCCCTTTCATCTTCGCGGCCGCGGTCCCTTCCTCCCTTGAATAGATAAACGCGCCGCACCGCTCAAAAGCCGTCTCTTTCATAAAAGCCGTCAGTTCTTCAAAATCCCTGTCTGTCTCGCCGGGAAACCCGACTATTATCGAAGTCCTGAGGACCAGACCGCGAATGTCCTTCCTCAATTTTTCTATCAGGCGCGATATGTCCGCCCCGGTAGTCCGCCTGTTCATGCTTTTTAGGACCTTGTCCGAAATATGCTGTATCGGCAGGTCAAGATATTTACAGATCTTTTCTTCTTCACTTATGGCGGATATCAGCCCGTTCGTGTAGTGCGCGGGATGGGTGTACAAAATGCGGATCCACTCAACGCTGTTCTTAAGAGCGCATACCCTCCGCAACAACTCTTCCAGGCCCGCCTGCCACGCAAATGTTTTACTGCCGGCGGGCAGGCGCTTCTTGCCGTACCTGTCATAGCCGAACAGGGTCGTGTCCTGGCCGATCAGGTTCACCTCTTTCAACGTCCCCGAAACAGATAACTTCTTTATTTCGTTTATAACGGAATTTATCGGTCTCGACCTGAATGTGCCGCGTAACCGCGGGATTATACAATAACTGCAGTGGTTGCAGCAGCCCTCCGAGACCTTGACATAAGCGTAATGGCTCGGCGTCATCATATATCTCGGAGTATTTTCGCTGTAAAGATAATTTGGCGCGCGCGATACGTGGGACCTCGGCTTTCCGCCCTTAAGGTTTTTGATAAGCCGCGGCAGTTCAGGGAAATCGCTTGAGCCGAGGAAGAGGTCGACTTCGGGAAGTTCGTCGATTAGCTTCTCTTTATACAACTGCGGCAGGCATCCGCACACGACGATGCGCTTTATCCTGCCTTCTTTTTTCAGTTGGGATATTTCCAGGATCGCGTCGACCGACTCTTCCCTTGCCTGGCCGGTAAAGGAGCAGGTATTTATAACGCAGATATCTACTCCGCTCCCGACACCGGCAATCTTCAGACCCTGTTTTTTCAAAGAACCTGCTATCACTTCAGAGTCGAGCAGATTTCTGGCGCAGCCGAGGCTGATTATTCCGACTTTGATCATATGGACGTTACGTAATGTTAATTAAGGTTACGTAAGGTTACTTTTCTCTTGGTAACATTACGTAACCTATTTTACCCTTATCCCTTTTCTCGTGATCTCGATATTTTCGACGACGCCTTTCCCGGGAGAAAAAGATTGGCCGTTAAGGCTGAGTTCTATCGATTCGGCCTTAGCGACATAGATGTTAAAACTGTTTTTGGCGGTAAATGTCTCCACCGAGCCTTTTGGCATGACGCGTTTAAAGATCAGCCTGTCGTCGGCCTTCAACCCTATGAGGACAGCCTGTTTTACGGTCAGTGACAATTTTAACGGCGTATTTTTAGAAACTGTTATCCTGGGCGAGTCGGATCTATTGACTTCTTCTTTAGGGGCCTCTTTCCTGCTTGACGTTCTAGCCGGCGCCACATTAGACTTGCGCGCAGCAGTCTGCCTGGGAACAGTCTTTGCCGCCTTTACCGGCCTGGAGGCGTGGCTTAGCCTGACTTCTTTGAGGAAATGCACAGCTTTGTTCCAGACAAAAGCAAATATGAATACCACTACTATAAATATTATGACGGATCTTGCGAAACGCATGAGCCCGCCGATACTGAAGGACCTGTCTTCAAGCGGCGACGGCATGTTGATAACCTGGTTCTGTAATTCAGGGTGAACCGCCGCATAAGCCTTCTGCGTCTCTTTCTGGTCCAGACCCAAATACTGAGAATACTTTTTCAGGAAGCTCTTCACATACGTCGGCGTCAGCATTTCATCGCATCTTCCCTCTTCGAGAGCCCTGATGACGCTCGAATGTATGTGGGTATGCTTCTGGGTCTCCTCTATCGTAAGGCCCTTCTTTTCCCTGGCCTCTTTCAGCTTCTCGCCTAAGCCGGCCATGGAGATCGCGGTCGATTCAGTATTATTGGTTGCCACTTTTTGCCTGATACTCCTCTAATGTCATAAGCAGGTCCCTGGGCTTGGATCCCTGATAAGGGCCTACTATCCCTTCATCCTCCATCATGTCTATGAGCCTCGCGGCCCTTGTATACCCCAAACCCAGTCTTCTCTGCAGGACAGATACAGACGCCTGTCCCGTCTCCAGTATCATCTTCACTGCCTCTCCGTATACCTCGTCCTTCTCAAATTTCTTGAAACTCGTCTTCTTCTGGACTTCCAGTATGCCTTCGACGTATTCCGGCTGCCGCTGGCTCTTTATGAAGTTAGTTATGCTTTCGATCTCCTTATCGGAGATAAGGCTGCACTGCGCCCTGACTGGTTTTGCTGCGCCGGGTTCCACGAATAGCATGTCTCCTCTGCCCAGCAACTTGTCGGCTCCGTTCATATCCAGGACGGTCCTTGAATCGACTTTTGACGCGACCTTGAACGATATCCTGGCCGGGAAATTCGCTTTAATGACGCCGGTAATGACGTCGACCGACGGCCTCTGGGTAGCTATTATGATATGTATCCCAACCGCTCTTGAAAGCTGGGCCAGGCGCGTAATCGCCCCTTCGACATCGGCCTGCGCGACCATCATCAGGTCAGCCAACTCGTCGATTATTATAACTATATACGGCAGCCTCGCTCCGGCGCCATTGCCTGCCCCGCCCCTCGCCTCACTCCCGGCGGGGCCGAATTTAGCATTATAAAGGTCTATATTCCTTACACCGAATTTCGCGAAGAGCTCGTATCTCGAATCCATCTCGCTCACGACCCACGCAAGGGTGCTCTCCACCTTTTTGGTATCGGTCACAACCGGCGACAGTAGGTGCGGGAGACCGTTAAAAACGGCCAGCTCTACTCTTTTCGGATCGATCATTATGAATTTGACGTCTTCAGGCGTGGAATTATACAGCAGGCTCGTTATGATAGTATTGACGCAAACCGTCTTACCCGAACCGGTCGCGCCCGCGATCAGCAGGTGCGGCATAGTCGCAAGGTCCGCCACAACCGGCATGCCCGCTATATCTTTCCCTATACCGAGTTTCAACTTGGATCTCGAGTCCTTATATTCGGGTGAATCTATGACCTCCCTTAAATACACGAGCGCGCTCTTCGAATTCGGGACCTCAAAACCTACGGTGCCCTTTCCCGGTATTGGGGCCACTATCCTTACACTCTGGGCTTTCATCGCGAGAGCTATGTTATCGCCAAGCGAAGTGATCCTGTGGAGTTTGACGCCGGGCGCAAGCTCAAGTTCGTATCTCGTTATAACGGGCCCTTTGTTTATCTCCACGACCTTGCCTTCGATGTCGAAATCCCTCAATGTCTCCTCCAGGATACGGGCATTGCCTTCAAAATCATCTTTTATCTTCCTTGATTCCATAGGCGGCGGAGAATCCAGGAGATCCAGTCCGGGAAGTATATATTTTGCGACGGGCGCGGAGGCGGCTGCCATGGACGGGACTGCCGTTTTAACGGTCTCCTGGGACGGCGCCTTGACGGCTACCGCAACCCGCGGCGCGGGTTTTTTAACAACAACGTCTTTGCGCTCAGGCGGAAGGTTTATCCTGATAGGGACTTCCCTCTCGGGTTTCCGGGCGATCGGCGGCCTTGCAGCTTGCGCCGCGGATTGTTTTTCACCGTTAGCGATCTTTATAACCGGCTTCCTTACCGTAAATAAAGGCTTATCGCGCCGCTCCGCAGCGCGTTCATCCGCGTTCTCTCCAAAAGCCTTTAGCCTCCCAAATAGCCCGGTAAGAAAAGGCAGCAGCAGGAATTCTGTGGCGAGAAGCACGGATAACAGGAATAATACCGCTATAATAAGGAGCGCTCCGCCCCTGCCCAGATATTTTACCAGGAAATCAGAAAAGACCAGGCCGGCAACGCCGCCGAGGCTGAAACGGAAAGAGTTGTCTCCCTTACCTATCAAGGAAAATATGGAGCTTGAGGCAAGTATGAGGAAGAACGTGCCGAATATCTTGAAATATATCTTTTGAGGCGTAATGCCGGACAAACGCGCTACAGCCCATGAAAGTATGAGAAGCGGTATAACATATGAGCTAAGGCCCATCATGAAGATAAGGGCAGCGCCCAGGTAGACGCCGAAGAGCCCTGCAAAATTCCTGACCGGCACATTCGGCTTTGAAGTGAAAAGCTGTAGATCTGAAAAGCTGAAAGTGATGAGACTTATAAAAACGAGGATCGCCGCGGCGAATAATACGATAGCTTGTATCTCATTCCATCTTGTCTTGTCCATTTCTTATCTCCTAAAACCGCACAATCACAATGAGCCCGACAATGATGCAATATACGCCGAACATATAAAATTTGTCGCTCCTGGCCATCTTCAACAGAAGTTTTATGGCGATGAGGCCTACGCACATCGCCGCAAGCCCTCCGGCAATAAACGTCAGCGGATCCTGGCCGGTAAGAGCGCCCGCTATCTTCCTGGCCTTAAATACTATCGCCCCTAATACCGCGGGTATAGAGAGAAGGAATGAGAATCTTACGCATAACTCTTTATCCAGGCCCGCCAGGAACCCCGTAGCTATAGTAGCGCCGCTTCTTGATATTCCAGGAATTATCGCTATCCCCTGGGCAATTCCTATCAGTATAGAATCGGCTGCGGTCAACTCTTTCCTCGTCTCGATCTTCTTAGAAAACAACACCGACGCTATCAACCACGCCCCGGTCACAAGAAGCATGTATCCAACGACTTTCGGCGCCGCAAACAGCCTCTCCGCCATATCCTTAAAAACGATCGCGATGATGAAAGTCGGTATCGAGGCGATAACCAGGAACAGCAGAAGCTTCCTCTCTTTCCCGAAAAGGGCCAATATCTCTTTTCGGAAGAACGCCAGTACAGCGACAAGCGTGCCGAAATGAAGAAATATGTCAAAAGCTATCTTGGATTCCTTCAGACCGAATATGCCCTGCAGCGCCACAAGATGTCCCGAGCTCGATATAGGAAAAAATTCCGTTATACCCTGGACAATGCCGAGTATGATTGCCTGTGTAATAGTCATGCTGTAAGTTACGTAAGGTTATTGAAGGTTAAGTAAGGTTAGGGAACGTTACGTCGGCACCCTTACGTAACCTTACATAACATTCTCTACCCTTACGTAACATATTATTTAAGTCCCGCTATGCCCGAATCCGCCGTGCGATCTAGCGGTATCATCCAGTTCTTCCGTTTGCTTTACGTCGGCTCTGATGACCTCTTTTATGACCATCTGGGCGATCCGCATCCCCCGGCTTATTTTAAAAGGCTCTTTCCCGTGGTTTATCATTATGAGGCTCAATAGGCCTCTGTAGTCGGAATCTATCGTCCCGGGCGTATTGACCAGGCTTATGCCGTGTTTCAGGGCCAGCCCGCTTCGCGGCCTTATCTCGGCCTCGTAACCTTCCGGGATGCTTACATAAATGCCAGCCGAGATAAGTCTTATCTCGCCTGGCAATATGACAGCTTCAGCTTCGACGTCGGCCGCAAGATCCAACCCACTCGAACCCGCAGTGGCGTAAGCCGGCAACGGCAGGTCCTCGCAGCCATTCTTCTTTTTTATAAGGACATTTACTTTTTTCAACTCTTTTTGCGCCGGGAGGCGTTTTCATCGGACTCCGGCTTATAGTCGGGGTCAGCCTGTTTTTTAGACAGGTTCACCCTCCCCTGTTCGTCTATCTCTATTACCTTGACCGTGACCTCATCACCGACCTTCACTACGTCTTCGACGTTCTTCACGAACTTATTCGCCAGTTCAGAGACATGTATCAAACCTTCCTTGCCGGGCATAATCTCGCAAAAAGCTCCAAAGTTCATTATACGCTTTACCTTCCCGCTGTATATCTTTCCGACCTCCGGCTCTTCGACCATCCCCTTGACGATATTGACGGCCTTTTCTATCGCCGCGCCATCCTGCGAAGCTATCTGCACGACGCCGTCATCGTCTATATCTATGGTAACACCGGTATCCTGTATTATCTTCTTTATATTCTTTCCGCCCGGCCCTATGACCTCCCCGATCTTCGATTGACTTATCTTGAAACTGACTATATGAGGAGCGAATTGCGATATAACGCCTTTGGGCCCCGATATCGCCTCTGCCATCTTGTCCAATATGAAGAGCCTGGACCTCTTACCGATCTCGAGGGCCTTCTTTATGACCGACATGTCTATACCCTGGACCTTCAGGTCCATCTGAAGGGCCGTGATACCGTCTTTAGTCCCCGCGACCTTAAAGTCCATGTCGCCGTAATGGTCCTCGACCCCTCCTATATCCGTAAGAATGATCGGCTCTTTCCCATCCATAATAAGCCCTATCGCGATCCCGCTTACAGGCTTCGTTATCGGCACGCCCGCGTCCATCAACGAAAGCGAACTCGCGCATACCGTAGCCATGCTCGAAGACCCGTTCGACTCCAATATCTCGGACACTACCCTGACCGTATACGGGAAATTCTCTTTGTTGGGCATTACAGCCTTCAGCGCTCTTTCCGCTAACGCGCCGTGGCCTATCTCTCTCCTGCCGGGACCTCTCATCGGCCTGGTTTCTCCGACGGAGAACGGAGGAAAATTATAATGCAGCATGAAGCTCTTCTGCGTCTCGCCCTCGAGGGCGTCTATCATCTGCTCGTCGGCGCTCGTCCCGAGCGTCGTGACCGACAGGCTCTGGGTCTGTCCGCGCGTGAATAGTCCCGATCCATGCGTCCTCGGCAGCACTCCGACCTCACACGTAATCTGCCTGATCTCATCGAAACGCCTGCCGTCTACGCGCTTCTTCTTCTCTATAATGAACTTACGCACCGCCTCTTCTTCTACAACGCTTAAGGCATTCTTGACGTCCTTCTCGCTGTATCCGGAATCTTCCGTGGCCAGCTTCTCCATCAGCTCCCTGGAGAGGTTGTCCATCGCTTCTTCCCTCTGCTCCTTGGTGCCGAGTATATTTATGTCGTTAAGTTTAGCGGCGGAGAATTTCTTAACCTCGGCGATAAGCTTTTCGTCTATCTTATAGAACGTTACTTCCCTCTTTTTCTTTCCGCACGCTTTTATCATCTTCTCCTGAAGATCCAGTATGGGCTGCAGGCTCTCATGCCCGAACTTGATCGCGGCGGCGAGGTCATCTTCGCTTATCTCGTTCGAACCCGACTCTACCATAATTATCGCGTCCCTCGACCCTGTCACTACAAGGTCCAGGTCGCTTGAGTTCAATTCCTGGAATGTCGGATTGATCACGAACTTCCCGTCAATCCTGCCCACTCTGACAGCCGCAATGGGTCCGCTGAACGGGATATCGGATATCGAAAGCGCCGTCGAAGCTCCTACCATGGCCAGGACATCGGAATCGTTCTCCCCGTCGCTCGACACCACTATGGCGACCAGCTGCACTTCATTGATAAAACCTTCAGGGAATAGCGGCCTGATCGGCCTATCCATCAACCTTGCTGTAAGTATCTCTTTTTCAGACGGCCTCCCCTCACGCTTGAAAAATCCTCCAGGGATCTTCCCGGCGGCGTATGTCTTCTCCTGGTATTCGCAGGTAAGAGGGAAGAAGTCGATATCCTCCCTCGGTTTCTTTGAGCATACGGCGGTTACCCACAACAGTCCCACCGAGCTGGACCGTGCATGCCCCATCGGCCTGCTTGGCCATCCTGCCGGTCTCTATCACCAATTCAGACTGCCCTAATTTAGTTTCGAATTTTTGTACCATTTTTTTCCTTTTCTTTGAGCGCAGATGACCGCAGATTAAAAGATAAAGATGACCACGGATCTGTGATCATCTGCAAACATGTAAATGACTCTACTCTTCCGATAGTCTAAGGTTATTATTTCCTCAGGTCCAACTTCTTGATAATATCCTGGTACCCTTTCGCGTCTGAACGCTTGAGGTACTCGAGGAGCCTTCTTCTCACGCTTACCATGCGAAGCAGACCCTGCCTCGAGTGATGGTCACGCTTGTGGTTCTTAAAATGCCCTGAGAGGGAGTTGATCCTCTCGGTAAGCAGCGCGATCTGGACGCTCGGCGAACCCGTGTCCTTTTCGTGTCCCTTAAAGGTCTTTATTATCTCTTTCTTCTTCTCTTTAACCAATGCCATTTTGCAATACCTCGCTTTTGCGTTATATTAACATATTCCTAAAATTTTGTAAAGTTATTTATATAATAATTTCTTGGCGGCCGTCACATCCTGTCTTATGCGTCTCATCAGTTCGCCGCGGTCGCTGAACTTTAACTCATCCCTTATCTTCTTTACAAACGATATTTCGAGATCCCTTCCGTAGATATTGCCGGTGAAGCCGAATATATGCGCTTCTATCGCGGTCTCCTCGTCCCTGGAGCCGTAAAAAGTCGGCCGTACGCCTATGTTCAGCACACCCCTGTATGTCTTGCGGCCCAGGCGGACGGTAACGGCATATACGCCTGCCGGCGGCACGGCTTCATGGTGAGGGTTCACATTGGCTGTAGGATAGCCCAGCGCCCTTGCGATCCGGGAACCGCTGACTACCGTGCCGAGCACTGAAACAGGTCGGCCCAATATCCTGGAAGCGCCGGCAAGGTCTCCTTTTAATATTAGATCCCTGGCAAGGCTCGAGCTGGCTATCCGCCCCATTACCATGACCGGCCTTACCTCTATTACTTTTACGCCTAGAGACAGGGCCATATTCTTAAGCTTGCCGGTCCCTGCCTTCGCGCCCTTGCCGAAATAAAAATTCTCTCCGGCGTATATATATTTTACGCCTAGCCTGCCGGCCAGGACATCTTTAAGGAATTTCTCCGGCGAGAGACCGGAAAAATGTCTCGTGAATTTCAACACCACCGATATGTCCACCCCGCGTTCGGCTATGAGCCTCATCCTGTGATCCAGCGAAATAAGGCTGGGCACGTTGGGCCGGGGATACAGGACCTTTGCAGGATGAGGGTCGAACGTCAGGACGATACTCTTTAACCCCGAAGCCCTGGCGCGGGAAACGGCCATATCTATGATCTTCTTATGCCCGATATGGACCCCGTCGAATACGCCTATGGTCGCGACCGACCCGCATACGGGCTTCTCGATATGATGTAAACCGTATATTACTTTCATAAATTCAACCCGCGCAATTAACGAGCCTCTTCTCCAGATCACCCATCCCGGAACCCAACAGCTCGTCCATCTTGACGGCCTTATCTATCGTAAAAACGCCCGACCTCATCCTCTTCAGCTCGGAAAGATACGCGCCGCTGCCAAGAGATGCTCCGATATCCGCGCATAATTGCCGGACATACGTCCCCTTGGAACACGTGACGCTAAAATTGACCTTGGGAAGTTCTATCCTGGTTATATCGAACCGCTTGATATGGACCTTTCTCGGCTCACGCTTCACTTCTATTCCTTTTCGCGCAAGTTCATAAAGTTTCTTGCCCTGCAGTTTCACAGCCGAATACATCGGCGGCAGCTGCTCGATCTCTCCCATAAAACCGGCAAAGGCCTTCTTGACGTCCTCTTCTTCTATGTCCGCCGTTCTCCCGCCAGGAGTTATTTTACCCCACGCGTCGAGTGTATCCGACGTCGCGCCCAGGACGAGCGAGCCCTCGTAATCCTTGTCGTCGGAAATGAAACGCCCCGATAACTTCGTGCACTTCCCGATCAGCAGGACGAGGACGCCTGTCGCCATCGGGTCGAGCGTCCCGGCGTGGCCGGCCTTCTTAACCCGGAATTTTTTCCGCACGAGGTCCACGACGTCATGGCTCGTCATCCCCTGAGGTTTGTCTATTACCAGTATACCGTCCATACTTTTCCCTTTTTACTTTTTACTTTTACCTTTCATTAGTTCCTCTTCCACCTTCGCCAATACTTTCTCCTCGGCGCTTTCGAGGTTCTCGTCTATCATGCATCCCGACGCTTTGACATGGCCGCCGCCGCCGAAATAAGAGGCGATCTTGTTGACGTCGATTTCGCCTTTCGACCTGAAACTCACATTGATCCTGCCGCCCGCGTCTTCCTTGAATATCACCGCGACTTTCACCTTGTCGATAGACCTGGCGTAGTTCACGAACCCTTCGGATTTCGCCGTATCGGCACCGGTCTCACGCAGCATCTTATTCGTTATCTCGAGATACGCCACGTCCCCCGTTTTGTTCACTTTGAGCGTCGACAGGGCCATGCCGAGAAGTTTTATGTCCGCGATGGAGCGGCGCTCGTATACATTCTCCGAAACCTGCGCCGGCTCGAGCCCATACCCGAGCAGCTCGCCCGCTATCTCATGCGTGATCTTCGAGGTGTTGTCGTAATTAAATGAGCCCGTATCGGTCAATATCGCTATGTAAAGGCACAACGCCGTTTCTTTCGTCAGCTTCACCCTTGCGTCCTTGAAAAGCTTGTATACCATCTCTCCGGCGGAACTGGCGTTCGCATCGACCCAGTTTACCGTTCCAAATTTCTCATTGGAGATGTGGTGGTCTATATTTATAATTACCCCGTATTTGGAAATCATATCCTTGACCCGGCCCGTCCTTTTCAGTGTGGGGCAATCGACGACAATGGCCGCGTCAAAATCAGGGGCGTTCTCGACATCATTCGATATCTCCCCGACCTTGGGAAGGAATTTATAATGATCCGGCACAGGATCGCTGTCGACTATTGTCCCATTTTTGCCCAGGCCGGCCAGGAGCTCTTTCATGGCAAGCTGGCTGCCGATCGAATCGCCCTCGAGATTGACGTGAGCGGTTATCAGGAACTTGTTATGCTTCTTTATCGCCTCTATTATCTTCTTCATTGGTTTTCTCCCTTTTGATTTTATCCAATATATCGTATATCTCCTGCGCGCGCCCAAGCGATTCATCTATCTTGAATTCTATTTGCGGCATGAATCGCAGTTTTATCTTTTCCGAAAGCAATCCTTTAATATATCCTTTAGCGTTGTTAAGGCCTTTAAGCGCCAGATGCCTGTCTTTTGACTCACCTAAAACGCTGAAATATACGCGGGCGTAACGAAGGTCTTTGGTCAATTCGACTTTTGTGACCGTCAGGAAACCTATCCTTGGGTCCCTTATCTCGGACTGCAGGATCTTGGATATCTCCTGTCTTATAGCTTCCTGCACCCTTCCGGGCCTTTGTGTGCTCATGTTATTCTCCGGATTTGCATTTAACTTACACGCATCTTCTTTTTACCAGCCTGCCCGCATATGCCAGTTCATCTTTTTTAGTTTTCAACAGGCCGTTTATCCTGGCGTCCAGGACCTTATCCAGGATCAGCTTGAAATCAGGGCACGGCTTCATTCCCATCGATTTCAGATCGTCGCCCTTGATCCTTATCTTGGTCCCATTGTACTTCCGGAAAAAATCTTCGATCCGCGACCTGGCCTTCTTTGAGCCGGACCTCGCCATAATCAACAATATCACCTCAAAAGAAAGCGGTTCCAGCAGGTTATATACCGTGCTCGACTGGACCGCGTTCGCCGGCATCAGGGCTTTACTCACCTTATCCGCCGATTCTTTATATGAAAGTATCCTTATGGTATCGCCTCTCCTGAAGACAAACCTGCCGCACATTGCCGCAACGTCTTTATAGCTTATCTCCTCAATGAGGGCCATGAGATAAATTATCCATTTATCTATATTCCTCTTTTTGAAGATAGCCCTGTCATACCAGCGGCAGGTCTTCTCTATCGACCTGTATAAATTAATGATGCGCCTGTCCCATCTTATGCCCGGGTGAAGGAACCGCAATTCGTCGAGCTCCGCCATTCTCCTCAACGCCTTGAAAGGCTCTTCTTCTTTAAGGATCAGCACGACCTCGTCCCGTATCCTCTGAGGTTCGACCTTATCAAACATCTCGAGGCTGATGGCGTGTTTTATGAGGTCCTCGGTATGGGAATCTATTATGAAACCGAATCTCTGCTCAAAACGGACGGCCCTGAATATCCTGGTCGGGTCGTCTATGAAACTCCCGTCGTGCATAACCCTTATGCGTCCGCGCGCCAGGTCTGCCTCGCCGCTAAAAAAGTCGACCAGCCGGCCGAAGCTCGCCTTATTCAGGCTTATTGCCATCGCGTTTATCGTGAAATCTCTGCGCACAAGATCGTTCTTCAGGGAGCTGAATTCCACAGTGGGAAGGGCCGCGGGCCGTTCATAGACCTCTTTCCTCGCAGTGGCAAGATCTATCTTCAACCTGCCCTTCGTAATGACGGAACATGTCCCGAACCTCCTGTGCGCCACAAGCGAAGCCTTGAGGTCGCGCGCGAGGACGCGCCCCAATTCTATCGCCGCGCCTTCAACTACTATATCGAGGTCCAGGTTCTTGACCCCCAGCATCAGGTCCCTCACGAGCCCGCCTACGCAAAAAGCGCCGTAGCCCAACGAATTCGCTTTCCTGCCTATCTTCCCCAGGAGCGTCATTATCTCCCCGGGAAGGAGCGCGCTCATCTTCTTAGACATATTCACGACTACCTGTTTTTTCACTGCGTGCGGCTTAAGAAAAAGGCTGTCGTGTATATTCCTCAGGATATCGGTCCTGTTTATAACTCCCACCACGCGCTTATTGCTCATCACGGGAATGACCCCGATATCATGCTCCGATACTATCTTCCTGACGGCATGCAGGGGAGTGCCCGGTTTTACGCTCACTATATTCCTCGACATGTAACCTTTTACGCGGGAATGGCCGAGGCCGCCCTTATCCGCCTTATTCAGGCAGTCCGGCGTTATTATACCGACCACCTTGCCGTTGTCCATGACCGGCATCCCGCCGAGCTTTGTATCTGAAAGCGCTTTCCTTGCAGTATCTATGCTGTCATTTACGGAAAGGGCCTTTACTTCTTTTGACATCACATCCTTAGCGTAGCTCCTGACTTTTATATTATCTTTCAATACTTTCATAAGCTTGTCCCTTACTGCGCCTATGTCGGTATCGCGTATCTTGGCGCTCGCGGCGCCCGGATGGCCCCCTCCGCCGAAATGGGCCATTATCTTATTTACATCTACTGCCTGCAGGGAACTGCGCGCTATGATATCCACTCTTCTTCTCGGGCTGTTAACCAATACGAACAGCACAGGGATGTTCTCTATCTCCATCAGCTTATGCATGATCATGCCGAGCTCGCCTGCGTAACTTTCGCTGTCGAGCTCGATAAGCGAGACATTTACGCCTTTGGCCACTATCCTTTTCGTCCCACTGATCAATTTTGTCAACATCGAAAGCTCGCCCTCGGACAGCTCCCTGTTGAGATAGCTGGAGACCACAGATAAGCTGGCGCCCTGGGACAGCAGAAAGCTAACCATATCGACGTCGAGTTTGGTCGTTATCCTGTAAGTAAGGGATCCTGTCTCTTCATATATTCCGAGGAGCATTATGGTCGCTTCCAGAGGCGACAGCCTGACGCCTCTCCTCTTCAGCATATCGGCTAGCATAGTGACCGTTGCGCCGACCTCCTCGGATATGTCTTTGTCCGCGACTATATCGCCTTTCATCCTGGGATGGTGGTCAAAAACGTGGACCTCGACGCCTTTATCCAGCAGGCTCGCCGCTATGCCTATCCTCGACTTGTGGCGCGTATCGACGAGGACGAGCCTGTCGACATCATCGAGGGAGCACTCTTTCTCTGACTCCACCACTATCTGCTCTTTGGCCAGCGAGAGGAATTCCCTTACGGATCTTTCCTGCGATCCGGGCAGGAGGAGCCGCGCGTCAGGATAGAGCCTCTTCGCCGCGACGAGCGACCCCAGCGCGTCGAAATCAGCGTTCATATGTGTGGTGATCAGATCCATAATTTCACTCTAATTTTCCAAGTTCCTTCTGCTCAAACCTAAGCACTGAAAATATTCGCTCATTATGAAATTTTTCCAACCTATCCCCAATGGCCATCTCGGCCGTGGGCTTCGCCTAATTTTGCTTTCAAGAATGATCAGTTTTGTAGAAATTAATCCGTTTTATTCAGTTCTTATGGATACCCTGCTCCAATATGCTTTGGGTAATAGCTATAATCTTAGCAAAATTTACGGCTCCCGCCTGCCAGCAAGATACTCTTTCAGGCGGGCAGGGAACTTGCGGGCGGTTCCCGGAGATGCTTTTAACCAGTCTCCTAACAAAAATATCTTCGCTCGGACTGCAGGGGCAGATAACGGCAGGTTGCCCTTGAGGCGTTATATTTTGCCGACACCGCGCTACACCCAAACTCCTTAAAGCCTTTGTTTCCATAACGGCAAGATTAAAATCCATAATTAACACTAACCTATATAATATTGACGGCAAAATTAGCCGAAAGGGCGCCTGCCGTTAAGCTGCCCTGTGGCGGGGCGAAAAATTTCATTCTCTTCATGCTCTCGGGTGAAATTGTCTGTGTATCGACTTAAGCCTCTCTTTATCTATATGCGTATATAATTGGGTTGTCGATATATCGGAGTGTCCCAGCAACTCCTGCACCACCCTTAGATCGGCGCCTTTTTCCAGAAGATGCGTCGCGAAGCTGTGCCTCAGCGTATGCGGCGTTATCTCTTTCTTTATCCTCGCCTGCTTAGCGTACTTCTTTATCATCTTCCAGAACGATTGCCTCGAGATCTTCCTACCCAGCCTCGACAGGAAGAGATGATTATCTTCACGCTTCTTAAGGAGGCGGGCTCTCGTCTTTTCTAGATAACGCGCAATGGCTTCCTGCGCCTTCTTGCCTATAGGCACAAGCCTCTCTTTATCGCCCTTGCCTCTGCATTTTATTATTCCAACATCCAGGTTGAGATCCTCTTTTCTGACTTCTACCATCTCCGAGACACGCATTCCGGCCGCGTACATAAGTTCCAGCGCGGCCTTGTCCCTTATACCCATCCAATCCCTGATATCCGGTGCGGAGATGAGCCTGTCGACCTCGGCGATATTCAGCACGTTCGGAAGCGTCTTGATCAGTTTAGGCGACTCAAGTATACCGGCAACATCGTCTTTGGCAAGGCGTTCCTGCACCATGAATTTGTAAAACATCTTTATCGCCACAAGCGCCCTGGATATGGAGTTACTGGATATGCCTTTATCTTTCATGTAAAGAAGGTAGTCGGATATATCCTGCCTCTTGACCCTATCGATATCTTTGATGCCCCTGGCCTCAAGCCGGGCCGCAAAATGGACCAGGTCCGCTTTGTAAGCGGCTGTTGTGTTTTTGCTCAGGCCGCGTTCGACAGAAAGGTAATTCAGGAACTCGTCTATCAATACTTGCATTCTATCTCCTCACTCGGCAATGAATGGATTCCCTGCCTTCTCAGCCTCTATAGTAGACGGCCCGCCGTGCCCGGGATATATCTCCGTATCATCGCTATAGATAAGAAGCCTCTTCTTTATCGAGTCGATCAGGGCGCGGCCATCGCCGTATGGAAAATCAGTGCGTCCTACGCTCTGTTGAAAAAGCGCGTCTCCGGTAAATATCACATCTTCGAGTTTTAACGATATCGACCCCGGCGTATGTCCGGGCGTATGTATCACCTCTAACGTCAGTCCGCCGAGCCCTAGCTTATCGCCATCTTCCAGCAACTTCGCCGCCGGCCTGGAAACTATATTAAATAAAAAGGCGCGCGACATGTTCTTTACAGGGTCCGCGAGAAAATCCTTATCGAGCTTGTGTATATATAATGGGACGTCAAATGAATCGTTGGCCGCTATATGGTCGGCGTGCCCGTGCGTATTTATTATAAATTTCAACCGGAACCCGTTCTTATCTAAGGCCTTTTTCAGGATGTCCGGGTCGGCGCCCGGATCTATCAGGCAAGCCTCTTTAGTGGCCGGATCCGCCACAAGGTAGCAATTTGTCTCCAGTGGCCCCACTACAAAATTTTGTATAAATAATTTATTTCTCGTTCTCGGACTCCTCTTCGGCATCGGGTTCTTTCCTGATATAGTCTTTTACTTTCGTGTATTTGAATTCCCTCTTTATGGCGCGGTCTTCCCGCTCAAGCGTCATCAAGACATAGTTCTTATTGAACTGCGTGAGGTCCTCCTTAAATATGATCTCCTTGACCTTTACTAACTTATCAATATGGCCCCCCAACCTGTCGGCCTTTTCCGGCAGGAGCAGGTTCTGCATATCTTTAAGATTGTTCACAGACTCTTCTACGCACTTCACGTCTTTTTTGTGGTTCTTCCCGAGGGTCTTTATGAGCTCGGAATGCCACGAGTCCCAATACGAGAAATGCTTTTTATACAGCTCCGGAGCGGGCTTCTTGTAATACATCTTTGTCTGGTATATCTTGGGTATCTTCACTACGGCCTTCTTCTTTCGGGTGAATTTCTTCTTGAGGGTCTCGCAACCCGTAAGATTCGCCAACAGACAAACGACCAGCAGCGCACTCAATAATTTTCTCACATCATCACCTCGCGTTTAGCAAAGCTTCAACCTACAATCTTTCTGAAATCATCCTCCGAAATAACCTTTACGCCCATGGCCTTCGCCTTATCCAGCTTTGAGCCGGGCTCAACGCCCGCCACCAGAAAATCGGTATTCTTGCTTACGCTCGAAGACGGGCTTCCTCCCAGTTTTCTCACCAGTTCTTCCGCCGCGGATCTCGAGAACGATCTCAGCGTGCCTGTAATTACTATCGACTTGCCTTCAAGTTTACCGCCGCTCTTCAGGGACGATGACTGCGACATACGAAGCCCTGCGTCCTCCAATTTCTTCAGTATCTTAAGATTATTTTTATTATGGAAAAAATTATATATCGATCCCGCCATCACCGGACCGATCTCTTTGATATCCGTCAGCTCCTGTATATCCTGCTCTTCCAGTTTTTTCATGGAACCGAAATGCTCTGCCAGTATCCAGGCGGCGTTCTCGCCCACATGCCGGATACCTAACGCGAATATAAGACGGTTGAGGTCGTTGGACTTACTCTTTTTTATGGCGTCTATCAGGTTCCCGGCGTTCTTCCTGGCCATCCTTTCCAGTTTTTCTACATCTGCGGCCCTCAGGGAGTATATATCACCGTAATCTTTTATAAGGGCCTTGTCGACGAGCTGGTCGACGATCGCGTCCCCCATGCCGTCGATCTCCATGGCATTACGCGACGCGAAATGGAGGACCGCCTCCTTTATCTGCGCCGGACAGCCCGCGTTCTCGCACCTTATCGCGACCTCTTCTGGCAAACGCGACAACTTCGAGCCGCAGACAGGGCATTTCACCGGTATACGGAACGTCTTTTCGGCCCCGGTCCTCATCTGCTTAGCGACACTGAGGACCTTTGGGATTATCTCGCCGGATTTTTCCACGTATACCTTATCGCCTATCTTCGCATCGAGCCTCTCTATCTCGTCAAAATTATGCAGGGTCGCTCTCGACACGGTCGTACCCGAGAGATGGACGGGTTTTAACAAAGCTACGGGAGTTATCGTCCCGGTCCTTCCGACCTGCACAATTATATCTTTTATTTCGGTCAATGCCTTTTCAGCCGGGAATTTATACGCTATCGACCAACGCGGGCTCTTGGACGTAAAGCCTAACCTCTGCCGCTGTCCGAGATCGTTCACCTTAAGGACCATGCCGTCTATTTCGCAATCGAGCTTCTCTTTCGCGTTTTCCCATGAATCGCAGTATGCGATGACTTCATCGATCGTCCTGCAGAGCTTATAGTGCGGATTCACCCTGAAACCGCAACTCTTCAAATAATCGAGGACCTCTATGTGCGTCCTGAAGTCGATGCCTTCGTAATGGCCTATGCCCCATACATAGATATCGAGCCCGCGCGCCGCTGCTATTTTCGAGTCAAGAAGCTTAAGCGAGCCGGCAGCGGCATTCCTGGGGTTGGCGAAAAGCTCCTCGTTCGCCTTCTCTTTTTCGCGGTTCAGTTTTTCAAAAGCTTTCTTTGCCATATATACTTCGCCGCGGACCTCTATCGCTTTAGGGACGCTCTTTGCTTCATCCCTGAAAACCAGCGGTATGGAACGTATGGTCTTCAAATTGGCCGAGACATCGTCCCCTTTTTCGCCATCCCCCCTGGTCGCGCCCAATGACCATCTCCCGTCTTCGTAAAGCAGCGATATGCTGACACCATCGAATTTCAACTCAACGACATATTCGACGTCTTCGCTTTTCAGGTTCTTCCTTACCCTCTTATCGAAATCTCTTATCTCTTCCGCGGAATAGGTATTATCGAGACTGAGCATGGGGGCTATATGCTTCACAGTCCGGAATTCTTTTACGGGTTCCCCGCCGACGCGCATCGACGGCGAATCCGGAGTGATAAGCTCAGGATGCGCCTCTTCCATGTCTTTCAATTGCCTGTAAAGACCGTCGTATTCCCGGTCGGATATCTCGGGCTTATTCAGGACGTAATACAGGTGGTCGTGCCGCCTGATCGTATCCTTTAATTTTTCGATCTTATCTTTAATCTCTTTCGAAGCCATCTTCATCTTCCTTCGGCTAATCTGTCGGCAAGCATTGTGGGAAGCCCGGCCTTCAATATCTTGACCTGGGCAGATTTGATATCATAAGGAACCCTCCTTATTTCAAATACCGCGCTTTCCGTATCGTAAATTACAAATGACGCCCTCGGATCCCCGTCGCGCGGCTGCCCTATGCTTCCGGCATTAACTATATACTTTTCACCCCGCACCGCCTTCTTTGAGTTACTAACAAACTCCATCCTGCCTTTATCGGTATAGAATATACCCGCAACATGAGTGTGGGCCGCGAAGCAGATCGGCGCTTTCATGATCTTCATTACGGCAGAGGCCTGTTTACTGTCCCATATATAATTAAATCCGGCCGGATTATAGAGCGAGCCGTGAACGAGAGCAAAAGAGCCATCCTCATGTACAACATCGAACGATCTCAGGTAATCAAGTTCATCGCCATCCAGGACGCTCTTCGTCCAGGCAACTGCTTTTGCGACATAGTCGTTGAAGTAGCTCTCATCCAGCAGGCCTAATACTCCCCACTCATGGTTTCCGCTTATCAATATCTTCGGCCGTATAGACCTTAAAAGCTTTAAGCACTCTTTCGGATCGGCCCCGTAACCTACTACATCGCCTATGAAAAGAAATTCGTCTATCTTCTCTTTGGAAAGGGCTTCCAGCACAGCCCGGAACGCCTCCAGGTTGCCATGTATGTCGGATATCAGGGCATAGCGCATGGTTAGAACCTTACGTCGAACCCGACGAACTCGCCGGTCGCTTCCACCGTTTCTTGATCAACGTCGCGGATGTATTCTTTAAAGACGGATGCGATCTTTTGTAAAAACGCATCGAGGTCTGCCTTCTCGCCTTCACAGACAACTTCAACACGGCCGTCATCCAGGTTCTTCGTCCATCCGGTTATACCCATGACGCTAGCGGCCCGTTCAGCCGTAAACCTGAAACCGACGCCCTGGACAGAACCCGAATAATATATATGGAGGCGTTTTTTCATTTAAGGTAGAAAAAGAATGGATATTAGCAAAAAACTTGTCCTACGAAGCTCTACCGCAGTTTGACTGCCTCAAGAGCGAAGTAGGATGGTCGGGGCGGACGGATTTCCCTACGCGCGCACCTTACGTGTTCGCGCTTCGGGCCGGCCAAATTCCTGCCGGGCCAGAGGCCCTTCCCCTCCCTATTCGGTCGGCGGAATTTGGCTTCAAATCCATACACTCTTCCGACTTAAATGGTCGGGGCGGACGGATTTGAACCGTCGACCTCTTGGTCCCGAACCAAGCGCGCTAGCCAGCTGCGCTACGCCCCGTAAAATGATCAAAAATGTAACACTACGAAATTCAGAAAACAAATCTTATTACGAATATCAGGGTTATAAACTTACAAGCTCGTGGCCTCAAACTAATCGCGCTAGCCTCCGCCTAAACCCGACTCTAAACAACTCATGGCGGATCCGCCTTCGGCGGAAGCTGCGCTACGCCCCGTGAAATTTTCGATAGAAAATTTCATCCCGAGGTTGCGATGAATAAGAGCAACCGAGGGACTACATCATCTCTTTTTACGTAGTTAACATAATAACATATATTATAATTATGGGCAAACGAAAAAGACCTACGAGGTGCAATGAGTTTAAGTGATTGCTCCTCGTAGGTCTGTTCAAAGGGTTAGACTGACGGTTACCTCAGCTTGCGTGTTTACCAGTTTTCCTCTTCAAAGAAAAATTCCGGGTCTACCAGTATGGGCGTATAGTCCTTAGGAAACGGGAGCGGGAACGTGGCTACTTCATAAACACCGACGACAACGCGTATGCCCATCTTGCCGATACCTTTCAGAACGCCCCATGTACTGGCAGCCGCAGGGCCTTCCGAATTATTGACCCTGGATATTTGCAGAGGCAGTTCGAACGGGCAGGTAACAACATTGCATAATCCGCGTCCCAGCTTTTTTATAGCGTCTCCGCAATACGCAGGAGTTGTAAATAATACAGATAATAAAAATATAAGACCGGCAATCAATAATATTTTCCTCATTGAGGACCTCCGATTTGCTGTCATCACACTCAAGCAACAAGGGACTACCTTTTGTTCTAATATAGCATATGAACGCATGATTTACAAATATTTATTTATTACCCGGGCGCTCTGCTAAAACCCTTTTTCCCTTAAAAATTTTTCGTTAAGAATAGGATTTTTCTTCGATCCGTTTACATCCTGACCAGCCAGATATTTTGCAATATATTTTCCTATGACGTCGAATTCAATATTCACTTCATCTCCCGGATGCTTTGATCCGAGAGCAGTATTTCCGAGCGTATGCGGTATTATATATACTTTGAATGAATTTTCGGAAGGTTTGGCCACCGTCAGGCTTATGCCATCTAACGCGATAGAGCCTTTTTCAACGATGAGATTTGAATATTTGGCAGGCATGTTTATCTCCAACATAAATTCGCCGGAAAATTTTAGCATATTTTTTATCTTACCAATACAATCTATATGCCCCAGCACAAAATGCCCACCGAGCGCGTCGTCAGTCCTCAGGGAATCTTCAAGATTAACAAGGTCGCCCCGCTTCAATCCTTCCAATCCCGATTTTCTTAACGTCTCCGCCATTACATCGAAAGCGAGCGTGCCATTCCTCTTTTCTACAACCGTCAAACAAGCGCCGTTAACAGCAACGCTATCGCCTATGACGACACGACCGCATATATCTTTGGCGGATACATCGAGCCTGCGCGTCTTGCCTGATCCGCCAAAACTCCGGACCGTACCCAATTCTTTTATTATACCGGTAAACATTACCTTGCCCTCGCCTCTATCAAGACGTCTTCCTCAAACCTCTTTATTTTTATATCCCGGAGCATCACCGCTTTACTCATCTTTCCAACGCCCAAACCTTCGACGGCTGTCACGGCATCTCTGCCTCCGACTATCTTAGGGGCGATAAAGAATAGGAACCTGTCGGCCAGCCTTTCTTCTATCAGGCTGGCAGCCAATTCCCCGCCGCCCTCGACCAGTACGTGTGTTATGTTAAGAACGCCTAATATCCTGAAGAGGTCTTTCAAATCGACTCTTCCGCCTTTTGCCTTCGCCCGCAGGAAATTTACACCTTTAGCCTTGTAAAGCCTGGTTTTCCGTTCCGGCATGTTCTTAGTAGTCGCTATGATGACCGGAGAAACGGCAGTAGTAGAAAATATCTTGGCCTTCAGAGGCGTCTTGACATGGCTGTCGACTATTATCCTTATCGGCTCTTTGCCGGATGACGCCCCGCTCAAGAGCGTGGGATCGTCCTTTGCCGCGGTGTTGGATCCCGTCATGACGGCGTCCACCCTCCCCCGAAGCCCCCTGACATAATGTCTGGCGTCTTCAGACGTTATCCACTTTGAGTCGCCCGTCCTTGTAGCTATCTTACCGTCAAGCGATTCCGCCATCTTAAGAGTTACAAACGGCATGCGTGTACTTATAAATTTAATATAAGGACTGTTCAGATCCCGCGCTTCCTGCTCTAAGACGCCGACGGTGCACTCTACTCCGGCCTTCCTTAATTTCCTGAAGCCTTTACCGTTATTTATAGGATTGGGATCTCTCATAGCAGCCACTACTTTTTTTATTCCGTGCTCAATAATCGCGGCGGTGCACGGCGGCGTCCTTCCGAAATGGTCACAAGGCTCGAGAGTGACGTAAAGGATAGCGCCCTTTGCTTTCGAACCGGCCTGTCTTAAAGCAATAACTTCGGCGTGCGGCGCTCCGCACTTCTTATGGTATCCGCGGCCGACTATCCTGCCGTTCCTGACAATGACCGCGCCGACGGCCGGGTTGGGGCTCGTCAAACCTTCGGCCTTCCGGGCCAGGTCCAGGGCTATACGCATGTATTCATCGTGGGCATTCATAACACGAAACCTTCAGTCTGACCATTTGAGCAGACCTACGAGGAGTGATTACTTTAACTCGTCACACCTCGTAGGTCTTTTGTTTGGCATTGACCTGCGAGGTCGAACCGGTTTAAGTAATTCGTCCTCGCAGGTCTAAACTAGTTACTTTCTATTCTCAGCCTTTATTCTGTCCGCCTCCGCTTTTAGCTTATCCACCAGTTCATATGGGACTCTTGTAGTGCCGATCAGGACCCTGCCTTTGCCCAGGCCATGGCAATCGGAACCGCCTGAGGCAAGAAGCCCGTACATCTTCGCGATCTCTTCGTAATGCCTGGTCACTGTAGGCGTGTGGTCTGTATGGTAAACCTCGATGCCTTTCAATCCGTATCCTATAAGTTCCGGGATATGCTCGTCCTTGCACATTATTCCCGGATGGGCCAGGACAGGCACGCCCCCGGCTTTCAATATCAGCCCTATCGCCTCCTGAGGAGTAAAGGCAATGTTCGAAACATAACACGGCTTTAAAAAACCTATATATTTATCGAACGCCTCTTTCAGCCTCTTTATCTTTCCTGTCCTCAGCATAGCCTGGGCTAAGTGCATCCGTCCGACCGAACCTTTGCCGGATATTTTAAATACATCGCCGGCGTCCATCCTGACGTTTTCCTGCGCCAGTTTGGCGACCATCTTGTGTATGCGTTCTATCCTGATGCCCTGGATCTCTTTGAGCCGCTTCCGGAGCCACTCCTGTTCCCAATCGATGAAATACCCGAGGAGGTGTATCTCGGCGTCGGGTTTTTCCACTGTAAGCTCTATGCCGGGCACTATTTCGACTCCGGACCGCAGCCCGAGCTCCGTACACGGCCCTATCCCGTCTATCGAATCGTGGTCGCATATCGCTATGGCGGCCAAAGCCTTGTTGCTTGCCGTAGCTACGACCTCTTCGGGCGAGAACGTAGAGTCGGAATAGAATGTGTGTATGTGCAGGTCGGCATATTTCATGGTTCGATTCGCTCCGCTCGCTCACCATTACCCTGAGTAAGGCTATTATTTGAATAGAGGCCGCGTCGAAGGGTCATTTGGCCGGTTTTCTTTCTGTCTTGTTGATATTGTCGAGGACTCCATTAACGAACTTCCCGGAATCCGTGTCCCCGTATTTCTTCGCGATATCGATCGCTTCATTTATCGATACCTTGGGCGGTATCTCTTCCATATAGATAAGCTCATATGTGGCGAACCGCAGCACGTTCCGGTCTATGACGGCGATCCTCTTCAGTTCCCAGTTCGTCGTATGTTCGGATATCAGGGCGTCTATCGCCTCTCTGTTCTTGATGACGCCGCGAACGAGATTCTCGGTAAATGTCCTGACCTGCGGCTCCATAACATCGCTGTTCTGCCAGTAGTTGTCGACGCACTTCTGCGGGTCCTCGTTCGTTATGTCTATCGCGTAGAGTATCTTAAGCGCGCATTCTCTGGCTTTGGTCCGTTTTCTCATAGTCAGAATACTCCTTGAGTGATTAAGCGATTCTGAAGTCAGACACTCTTGGCGATTCTATAAGCAAACTCTCGCAGCGATTAAGTAAAAACTTATTGATTTTAACCCAGACTTAATCACTTAATCGCTGACTCACACTAACTCAAAATCGCCAAGCGAATCTAACCGAAGAATCACTTCTATTATATTTTCTCCCACAAACTCGCCATCTCGATCGCCGATAATGCGGCGTCGCGGCCCTTGTTGCCGTCCTTGGTACCGGCCCTTTCGATGGCCTGCTCCAGGTTGTCGGCTGTAATCACACCGAATATACACGGCGTTCCGGTATCGAGCGAAACCTTGGCCACGCCTTTTGCCGCCTCGCTCGCAACGAATTCGAAATGCGGCGTTGCGCCCCTTATAACCGTACCAAGGCATATGACCGCGTCATACTTTTTCGACTTTGCCAGTTTTAACGCAACTATCGGTATCTCGAAAGCGCCCGGCACCCAGACCACATCCTGGCTATTATCGACCGCGCCGTGCCTGGCCAGAGTGTCGAGGCACCCTTCCAGGAGCTTCGACGATATGAATTCGTTAAAACGCGATATCACTATCGCGAACTTCTTCCCTTTCGCCATCAAGTCAGACTTTATTACATTTGCCATGCTTCACCCTCCGATTTGTTGTTATCTCACTCTTACAAATCGTCCCGAGCCACAATAATCGAACTCATGTGGCGAGGGACTACATTTAATTTTTATACTCCAATAACGTGCCCCATCTTCTTCTTCTTCGTCTCCAGGTATCTCTTATTAGTGCTGGACGGCCGCATCTCTAACGGCACGCGCTCCACGATCTCCAGGCCGTATCCTTCCAGCCCTACCACTTTT
Source organism: Candidatus Omnitrophota bacterium (assembly GCA_041648975.1). Taxonomy (NCBI): domain Bacteria; kingdom Pseudomonadati; phylum Candidatus Omnitrophota; species Candidatus Omnitrophota bacterium. Next base: position 50,931 of record JBAZNZ010000010.1, read on the forward strand.
TTCGGATTGTTGGTCAATAATCTTATCTTTTTTAATCCGAGATCCGCCAGTATTTGGGCGCCTATGCCGTAATCCCTGAGATCGGGCTTAAACCCCAAGGCCTGGTTCGCCTCGACCGTATCGAGGCCTTTGTCCTGAAGTTCGTATGCCCTCAGCTTGTTGGCAAGACCGATACCCCGGCCTTCCTGCCTCATATAAAGGATGACCCCTTTGCCGGCCTCATCGATAAGTTTCATGGCCGCGCGCAATTGTTCGCCGCAGTCGCACCTCTTCGAACCAAAGACGTCGCCCGTCAGGCATTCTGAGTGGACGCGCACGAGCGTCGTCCTTTTATCCGGCGACCCTTTGACCAAAGCGAGATGATGATACTTATCCGTAAAAGATTCGTAAACAAATACCTTAAAGTCGCCGAAATCCGTAGGTACCGTCGTCTGGGCAATCTTCGTTATAAGTTTCTCGGACTTTCTCCTGTATTCTATAAGGCTCGCTATTGTGCATATCTTCAGTTTATAAGCCTTGGAGAATTCAAGCAGGTCCGGCGTCCTCGCCATGGAGCCGTCGTCTTTCATTATCTCACAGATAACGCCTGCCGGATACTTTCCGGAGAGCCTCATGAGATCGACGCAGGCTTCGGTATGGCCGGCGCGGACCAGCACGCCGCCTTCATTCGCGCGAAGCGGGAATATGTGGCCCGGCCTTACCAGTTCGTCAGGCGTCGATTTCGGATTCGCCAATATATTTATCGTACGCGCTCTGTCGGGAGCGGAGATGCCTGTAGTTATTCCGCTTTTCGCGTCGCATGAGACCGCCCAGCCGGTTTTGTAGGGGTCCGGCGCCTTGGCCGACATGGGATGCAGATCGAGCTTGTCCAGCCTCGCTCCTTCCATGGGAACGCATATAAGGCCGCGGCCGTATTTAGCCATAAAATTAATATCGGAGGCTTTTGTGCAGGCCCCTGCCATCACGAGATCGCCTTCATTCTCACGGTCTTCATCGTCTATGACTATGACGATCTTCCCGGTCTTTATGTCGTCCAGGATTTCCGGAATCGTATTGAGTTTCATGTCGCCTTTGGCTGAATGATAGTTATAAGTTATAAGTCGTAAGTTGTAGTTTTTTACTTACAACTTATAACTTACGACTTACTACTAAATAAAAACCCCAGAGAGTAATCTCCGGGGTCTGATTCGACTGTCAACTAATAATCTATCATCTTCTTCCATCCCGACTATACGGTCGGCACTTGAATTTCACAAGTTCAGTCCGCCATTGAAACATTGGCGGACTCGCGGGCTATCGCAGATTTTGTCTTATCAAAATCTGCAGGCATAGGAAATTTTCAGAGAAATTTCAAATGCACACCGCCGGTCGAGGGATATCACCTCGCCCCGAAGACAAAATTATTGTATCAATTAACAACATATTTGTCAACTCCTTTTAGAAATTGACACCGGGCAGATAGTGTGATATACTTCAACCTACAAGCGAGGAGGGTAGTATGAGTAAAAAAGTATTTGTTGTGTTTGTAGCGATAAGCTTTTGCGCGGTAGGCATATTCGGCCTTGCGTGCGCAGCAGAACAGAAGGCCCCTGCGGCAAAGCCTGCCAAAACGGCCGTTCCAAGTCCGAAGGTTCCTGTATTCCCGACCAAAGCGAATGTTCCGCCGATAAAATCCACTTTCGGCATGATCACCGGGACGCTGGTAAAGGTCAATAGTACGGATCCGGCAAATACCACGCTGGAAGTGAAGAACGACGCGGACCAGACTACACACGTAGTATCGCTAACGCCGTGGACGAACGTTACAAAGGTAACGGATGTCTCCGAGCTTAAGACAGGCGATATGGTCAGGGTCATGACCAGGAAGATGGATGATAAAGAAGTGGCGATGGGCGTTATGTTCGGTAAGATCAAACCGATACCCAGGCCGAAACCGGCCGCCGCAGCCCCGGCTGCTCCAGCTGCCGCGCCAGTCAAAGCGCGATAATCTATTCTGCACTTGTTCAGGTTAAAGCCATAGAATCCCTTGACTTTTGGGTTCTATGGCTTTGGCTTCTATCGGCCGGCACAAGATCGGCGCAATTTTATGGATAAAGAGAAGAATCTGAAAGAAGAGCTTGGGCGACTCAATTGGGAGTTCTCGCTGCTTTACGAGATCTCCAATGCGATGAGGACTACGTTGAAGCTTGACCAGATATTTTACATAATCCTTACCGCCCTTACTTCACATGAAGGGCTCGGTTTTAACCGCGCGATGCTATTTCTGGTAAACCAAAAAGAGAACGTCCTTGAGGGCGTCATGGGCATAGGCCCTCATACGGCGGAAGAAGCCGGCAAGATATGGCACGCGATATCGCAGTCAAAGATGTCGCTTGAAGACTTCATCTCGTCTTATGACAATTTCAAGAGGGACACCGAATCCAGGCTCAACAGCATAGTCAAAGGAATAAAGATACCTCTCAGGGAAGACATGGGGATCCTTGCGCTTACCATACTCGAAGGCATGCCTTTTGAAATAACCACCCAGGAGGCGCGGCGTCTGGTCGACGCGGAGACCCAGAAGATGTTGAGCACCGACTTCTTCGTCACGATACCCATGAAGGCAAAGGACAAAGTGCTGGGGGCGATCCTGGTAGACAATATATTCAACAAAAAACCTATAACGAAATCGGACGTAAGGATGCTGACGATGTTCGCCAACCATGCGGGACTCGCCATCGAGAATTCGCGCCTTTATGAGGAAACCGTATACCTGTCAAATACGGACTGGCTGACAAAATTATGGAATTACGGCAAGTTCCAACTAAGTCTTTCTTTCGAGACAGAGAAGGCCAGATTCAATGACACTAACCTTAGCCTTGTAATGGCCGACGTTGATAACTTTAAGAATTACAACGATACCAACGGGCATATAAAAGGCGACGGGGCCCTGAGAGAGATAGCAAATGTCCTGCAAAGCAAGTCAAGGAAGATCGATACTGTGGCGAGGTACGGCGGCGAGGAATTCGCCATAATAATGCCGGGCACGACTAAAGAGAACGCCAGGTTATTCGCGGAGCGGCTCAGGAATGAAGTAGAGAAACTTTTTGCCGATGACGCCACGATCACCCAGGACAAACGCCTTACAATAAGCTGCGGCATTTCCACCTATCCGGAAGATGTCTCCACAAAAGATGACCTGATCGCAAAAGCCGACCTTGCATTATATGAGGCAAAACGCGCGGGAAAGAACAGGACCTGCATATACGTAACGGCTATGGGCGAGAAAAAATAAAGACTACCGGGAAAGTTTAGACTGCCTGCTGGGAGGTTTCCGGAACCGGAGCGGGCGATTCTACCAGCGCTGCCGGGGCCTTGCTTTTTTCATTAGAGAATTTGACAGAGACTATCTTAGAAACACCCCTCTCCTGCATCGTAATACCATACATCACGTCCGCCAGTTCCATTGTCCGTTTATTATGGGTGATTATGATGAACTGGGATATCTTCAGAAAATCCTTCAATACTTTTGAGAACCGGGTGACATTCGATTCGTCAAGAGGAGCGTCGATTTCGTCCATCACGCAGAACGGGCTCGGCTTCACCTTGAATATCGCGAAGAGGAGCGCTATGGCGGTCATGGCCTTCTCTCCTCCGGATAATAGCATTATATTCTGAAGCTTCTTCCCGGGCGGCCTTACTACTATCTCTATCCCGGATTCCAATATATCCTGTTCGTCTATAAGCACAAGTTCGGCCTGCCCTCCGCCGAAGAGCATCCTGTAGAAATTCTTAAATTCGACCTGTATCTTCTGGAACGTATCCAGGAACAGGTCTTTCGTCGTCTTATTTATCTTCTGTATCGCCTTGTGGAGCGAATCTTTTGCGTTAAGCAGGTCTTCCTGCTGGTGGACAAGGAAGGAGTGCCGCTCTTCCAGTTCCTTATGCTCATCTATTGCTACCAGATTCACCGGACCCATCTTCTCGAGCCGTTCTTTCAATTCTGTCACCTGGGACCGCAGGGCTTCCCAATCAATGCCGTCTTCCAACTCCATATGGGTAGTCTCAAGGTCCACTTTATATACCTGAGAGATCCTATCCTTAAGGTTTGTCTTCTGGTAACTCAACTGCGTTATCTTGACGTCCAGGTCCCTTATCTGGTTCCTGAACCCCTCAAGGCTCTTCTCCTTCTCTTTAAGCTGCAATTCGTCGAGGCTCAACTTATCGGTAAGCTCCGACCGGGATTGCTCTATCCTGGTCATCTCGTCTTTAAAGACCTTGAGATCCTGAGATATAACGGCGTTCTGGGCCGTAAGGTTCTCAATCTCTTCCGCAAGACTCTTTTCTTTTTCCTGCGACTCTTTCAGCAGGGTTTCTTTTGAATATACGGCCTCTTCCAGCTCAAAGGCAGCACCCTCCTGGCTCTTTAAACTGACGGCTATACCCTCTTCTTCTTTCTCGAGAGACATGGCTTCAGCTCTTAAAGTGGCTGTTTCAAGCGCCATCTTCTCCCGCAGGCTCCTCTTTTCCCCGATTAGCGCCTGGGATTCATCTATGAAATTTTGCGTCTTCGCCTTCTCGATCTCTATATTGTTAAGCTCACGATTGAAATCTTCGCCTTTTTTAGTCAGGTCATCTATAGTCTGGTTGACCTCGTCCAGTTCCGAGATTAAAAGCGTTACCTCTTCCTTCAATTTTCCCGAGTTCTCTACCAGACCGTTTTTTTTGACCTTTATATTCGACAGGTTCATCTCTTCGGCATGCATCTCTTTTTCCAGCGCGTCTATCTCTAATGTAAGAGCCCGGCCGGTCTCGCGCGCGAGCGCGCAGGCGGAATTAAGGGATAACATCCCGGTCTCGATATCATTCAACATGGCCTTAAAATCTTCAAGCCTGTGTTTGCGGCCTATAAGCAGCGATTCCTCGCCGTCTGAAACGCTTCCGCCGGATATCTTTCCGTTGTCGAACATGGCGCCGGATTTAGTGACGGCCTTAACGGCGCTTGAGCCGTCGAAGCTCCTGATATGCCCTTCCAGCGACTCCGCTAAATAGGCGTCCCGAAAAAAGTGTTCTGCCACATCCTCGTGTCCGGGTTCGGTCTTGACAAAGGTCATAAGGGGCGTAAGACCGCTCATTTCGTGCCTTGCGCCCCTCGCGACGCGTTCTCGGCCTACCCTTCTTAAAGTCTCACGGGAAATGAAACCGGCCTTGCCCAGCTTCTTCTCCCCCAGAAATCCGATTATATTCGTTATGTCGCTGTCGGTCTCTGTTACTATGACCTGCGCGTCGTCTCCCAAAAACGCGCTTACTGCCTCTTCATACCCTCTATCTACCTTTATTATATCCGCCAGGACTCCCAGTATGCCGGGGAAGTGTATCCTGTTCTCTTCAGCGAGGAGGTTCTTGACGCCGAGGCCGAAACCTTCATACCTCTTTACACTCTCCTCCAGCAATTCTATCTTAGACCTTACGGATGACTTCCTGTTCTCTTCCTTCGATATCTTTTCTTCCAACTCCCTGGCCTCGGCAAGAGCGTTTTCATTAGCGCCTTTTTTAGACTCCAGGTTAGAACGTAATACCATGAACTTATCTTCTACGGCTTTGAATTCCGACGATACGCCTTCCAGCGCCTTCTCGACAGATCCTAACTCGCCGGCGACCGTATCTTTTTCTATCGATATCCTTCGCTGACGCGACCGCCTGTTCTGCACATCGGCCCCGATCTTGATGAGCTCATTCTTCAGGTGCGTCTCTTTAGATAGATGGTCTACTGCCTGGACCTTGCATATCCTTACGCGATTTTCAATATCCTCAACATCTTTTGACAGGTTATTCGAAAGGAGCTCTTTCTCCTCTACCGATTTCTGCTTCGACGTCTTCAGCAATGTCGCCTTGCTTAGTTCATCCTTCAGCTTTTCCAGCAGAGCCTTGGCGCCTAACATCTTCTCTCTTATCGACTCTATCTCTTTTGTAATGCCCCCCTGGGCGAAGCGAGCCTCTTCTATCCTCTCCTTGTCGATCGCGATCTTATGAGAATTCATGTCGAGCTGGCTCGATTGGCCGGCATACTTATCTTTGAGCTCCGACATCTTTTGATTGACCTGGTCCAGGGAGCTTCTATACCCGGATATGGTGACTACAACCGATCTTATTTCTAAATCGAGCTCTTTTTCGCGCGTCTTCGCGTCGTCGTTCTCAACCGAATGGGTCCTCTCCCGCGTCTTCAGGTTCTTATATTCAGAGAACGATAACTTGACCTCCATATCTTTCAATTTGTCAAAATCGACCTTGTATTTTTCCGCCTTGCGCGCCTGTCTCTCGATCGACGATATCTGGCGCTTCACTTCCAGTATTATATCGTTTATGCGCAACAGGTTCTGCTCGGTCTGCTCGAGCTTTCTCAATGCCTCTCTCTTCTTCGATTTAAATTTTGTGATACCGCTCGCTTCCTCAAATACATAGCGCCTGTCTTCGGGGCGGGAGCTCAAGATGAGGTCCATCTTCCCCTGTTCCATGATGGAATAGCTTTCAGTGCCTATTCCTGTTCCCATGAGCAGTTCAGATATGTCCTTCAGCCTTACAGGGGTCTTATTCAGAAGGTATTCGGTCTCGCCTGAGCGGAATACGCGGCGCGTTATCGTTACTTCGTCGTAGTCTATAGGGAGTGTTCTTTTTTCATTGGAGAATGTGAGCGATACTTCGGCAAAATTGATGGGCTCTTTGTTGTCTGTGCCGTTGAATATGACGTCCTGCATGCTGGACGCGCGCAGGGACTTCGCAGATTGCTCGCCGAGGACCCACCTGATGCTGTCGGCGATATTGCTATTATGCACTATGATATCCTGAGCGATAAAGTTATGGGTATCGGATATCGATAGATCGTATACCCATTTTTCCGAATAAACTTTTTCTATACTGACAATCTCATCCCAATATATATCGGAATCAGCCAGTTGCTTAAGATAATCAAATATGGACCTGCCAAGCCCTGTTACTTGACCATGCTCGGCAACAACATTCAATGCCTCCCGTAATCCCTGCCGGCTCGGCATGCACCTGTTCTCGTAATAGCTTGTCAGTTTGGGTGATACCTTCTTCAGCCGTTTTATATTTACCCTGGATAACTTAACCAACATTTTGAAAATCTTATTGATTTCAGGTATTAAATCGAGGTTAGGATTTGTCTTATAATCAAGAGCTCTTATCCTCTCCAACCTCCCTGACTTCTTACCGACAAAATGCAATAGGCCGGCTAGCTTCTTCACATTATCCCGATTGTAAATGTAAACTGAATAGTATGTCCGCTTAGTCTTCAGGTCTGTATTAACCGCGCATTTATTCTTTTTACGGATTAAGGAAACTACTCCTAACCGAAGAAGCAGGCTGGCAACACCTTCGGCCAAGGTTTTTGACGCGGTTGCGTATTCAAAATAAGGAAGCTTGTCAGCCGTCCTATCGATAGATACGTATCCATCGCCTTCAAACAGGCTTGAGAGAAATGCTGTTATTATCTTGTGGTCAGCGGCAAATATCTGCGGCGGCACTCTCTTTTCTCCAGACAAACCGTTTATCTTCAGGTCGAAAGCCTTCTCCAAAAACTGGCATAATGCGTGAGAAAATATGAGGACGTCTTGGGCGCGTTTTTTATAATTGAAAACCTTCGCATCAACACCAAATCCGGCTTTGGCGCACAAAATGAAATCCTCTATCATCTTTTCGTCTTCATTCACAAACCATATTTGATCGCCCTTAGTAGTCCTTCCTTCGGATATCAGATAACCCAGGAATCGCGCGATTTCCGGAGTAACTTTTCTCGGTACATTTACACTGCCCGTCCCTCTGGACTTGATAGTCGTTATAAAATCGGGCACTTCACTTATACCGCATTCGCTAAGCATGGTGGATAATGCCGGCAATGAGATCGCCTGCCCATCCATCGCAGAACTAAGCGCCAACTGTTTAATATTTAAGGAGCCGCTCATTTCCGACAGGGTATTATATCCGGTTTTTACGGAACGGATGAACTCCGAAATATCTTCCGAGAAAGGAATATATACTAAATCTTCGCTCTTGAATTTGCGGAATATTTGGAGGAGGTTAAGCTTTCTTCCGGCATTTTGAATATTAAGGACGCGCGGGGCTGAAATCTTCGTACCAACCTTTAACTGGTCTGCCGTTAACGTAATCAGGCCCGCATCTTTTATGCTGAAAAATGGGTGATAATGCGTTGTGGTTACTTCTCTGCCGGTCCTTGTTTTTATCTTTAATAGATAGTCCGGCGCCTGTCTTTTAATAAAGGCGTATACAGGTCTCGGCTCGATTTGTAAAGTCTGTGGATTGAGAGACAGAATTAGAATGTTTGAGCGATCGGGGTAAAACACGGAGCCATCATCAAGAGTTTCTATAGCGCCGGGAGAGTTGAAAGCAGATTCAACCAGATCTTTGATTGCGATTTGGGAGCCGTTGGAAAGACAGACCTTGCTTTCGCCGCTCAAGCATTTACCGCAGCCGTTAGGACCGACGACAGCGGTAACGCCGGGCTCGAAATTCACCTTCGTCTTCTCGGCAAACGACTTAAAACCCAGTAACTCGAGGGATTTAAAGTGCATAGTTTTTGACTTGTCCTCCGAAGCTTATCATCTACGAAATACATTCATAGGCGAAGGAGGATAATTTATATATAAGGACTACAAAACGAGACCGCTGCGTATAATTTACGATAACGAATACGAATGTAACAATAAGTATATCATGGCAATATAAAAAAGGCAAGGTTGGATGAATTTTTTCTGCTCCCCAGCTCAGCATGCACTTCCTAGCATCAGCCTATGTGGCACTAAATTTTTACGGGTCCTGCTGCTCCTTCGACTTTTTCTTTTAAAGGGCTCGTTTGGGGTTTACAATCTCCCTATTTCTTTATACTAAAAGGTGTAGATAACGGTCTAACTTGACACTGAGGTCATTAGATATCGGTATATTCTGTGCGCGTATCTGTACTGCCCCATCCCAAACTTCGCCCTTTGCGAGAAAAAGTCTGGAAGGAGCATCACCCGTAAAAATTTCAAGATAGATTCAGACAGGAAGCGTTGACGCTTGAGTAGGCCGAAAAATTTTAGCTGGGAAACAGATAAAACCCAAGCCGACGTTATGATGAGCACATTGAAAATATTAGGTCTTTGTGATGGAGAAAAACGGTTTAAAAGAGCCAAGGCTGTTCGAGGCCGGATCATCGTCCCGCCGAAGGCGGGACGCCGGCCGAGTTGCCGAAGGCTCCCGTTTTTCGACTGAACAAAGACCGGCCCCATAGATAGAGCGCAGGGGGAATATTTTCAGTGCTTAGGTTTAAGCAGATGTCCGCAGCGCAAGGTACTGTTCCTGGGACTTGGCCCAGTTGTTCCAATTCACTGAGGTCATTACTTGGAGGCACAGGCCGTTATGCAATATGTCGTTCAATATCACATCCGGCGGCTGGTTGGCAGGAATTGTTCCCGGCTGAACTAACGTTACTATATGGCTTACTATCCGGGCCTTCGCTTCCTGATCGAGCCATTCTTCAGGATTTACACGCTCCTCCGCCCTTCTATAATCAAGAAGCTCTTTACCCAGGTCGGCGTGATGGGCCACGTTCACAAGCCCGTCTTTCGGAACGGCTTCTTTAACTATCGTGATCATCCCGGCGAGATCGACGAACTCAGTATGGACCAACTCTTTTACAATGTCGTATCCTGTAATGGGGTTGCCCTTGGCATCGCTCCTAAATATCCTGTCAGGGGCGAAGATAATGGCTCTCGGATCTTTTCCCGCGCCCTCTTGTTTAATAGCTCTCACGCTTTCTAAAACTCCTTTAATATTGTCCGTAAATTTAACCTCTATGTCTTCCGCTGTATACGGATAACTGCGGATAGACATCGACATACGCGGGCCGCATTCTTTCCTGATAAATCTCTCAATCTGGCGGTCAATCTTCGCCTTCATGGCTATAATCTCAGGGTGATCCGTTCCGCCGGGGCGCGGAGTTATGACTATATCGACCACATTCTGGTCGCGCACTAAGTCACCAGCCGCCGCATTCGCCGCCGCAACCTGCTGCGTGAACAATTCCTTCTCATCAACCGGGGCCGGCGCAGTCTGCACCACTACGGCCTCGTCGGGAGCGGCCTGGGCCTGCGGCCTGTATTCGAGGACCGCGAATACATCAGGCAAACGAAAACCTTTGTCGTTTTTCGTAGATATGGGCATTGTCTCTTTAAGATTGAAATCAGCCTTAGGCCAGATATCTACAAAGCCTGCTTGCCGAAAATCTGCAATATGGAAATCTGACGATCGCATAATAACGACCCTGTCTCCCGGTTTCAAATTAGGAAGTATCTTTTCTCTAAATATTTGCTCGTATCCTGAATTCAGGTAGAGCGCAAACCCTTTCAGAATTATCGTTCTTGGTTTCCCGGGGAATTCACGTTCAAGCGCTTCTATAGCCATCGGAATGCTTTGCGCATCTTCTATCATTTTCCTATCGTTGCTTGACTTATCGACATCATTGTCCTTAAATATCTTAAATAATTCGTCTAGCCCACTCCCAGCTTCATCGCCTAATAAGGCCAATAATTTTTCTTCGCCGTTAGGAGCATCTGCAGGATCAGAATTTATAGAATATGTCTTCGCCACTCTCGGAATCAGATCAGGTCCGCTTAGGGGGTATATATACCCGCCGAATCCTCTGCCTTGTTTTTCAAGCCATACTGTTAACGCCTTCATAAGCCTTATATATGACTTTAACGTTTCAGCGCGATAACGAGCTATCTCAACTAAAGTGCGCCTGTCTTCGGAGGAACCGGTATATTCCCCTGCTTTTGTCCCGTAGTCATCGACTGCAGTCTTCAGCGTTTCGGCCGCTTCCTCAGCCGTCATTTCCGGCAGAGGCGCGGACAGCTGTCCGCCGTCCGGGAATACTCCTTCATCGGCGCGCGCAGAAGAAAGCCGGAGCGCGGAGGCTATCCTCTCCTCTCCCAACAGCATCCTTAATGAAGTGCCGGCATTCAATTCGTCCAGCATATCAAGGAGAGCGTCTGCCGGGACTACTTGTATATCCCATATCTCGCCCAGCCCCCGGCCGAGCGCCTGTTTTTCTTTGAGGCGAACCATATGCAGCTCCTCATCTCTCGATGCCTGGTTCAGATCGGCAATAGCCTTATTCATGACGACCATATCCTGTTCGGTAGCGTTATATATATAGACATACCTCCTCTCCGAATCCCTTGGCCGCGCGGCGCCAAAGACCCCTTCCACCCTTTCGAAAACACCGCTTAATACATGCCCCTTCGGAAGCCCCATCTCCTCCATAAGCTCTCTCGGGACCGTATCCTCGGGGGTCGCCTTGGCCATGATGTGACCGCTGAATACACTGGCTATGCGATTCTCCGCTTTCTCATTAAAACGGTGCATCAATATAATCTCGTTCTGCGGAGTTCTGACAAACACGTTCACTATTCTGTGCAATAACTGCCTCCCTTCACTACCGTCTCTATTTGCTTGTACCCTCACGGCTCCATCGGCGCCAAAATATAGATGGGCTATTGTTCGATTTACAGGGCCCAGGACATTGCCGTCATTCGTTATGATGTCTATGTTCTCTTCCGACAGCTCAATGCCGCCGCTGCTGATGAGTTTTAGCGCATTTGCGATATGCCCTTCGGTTAGAGGCGTATCGTTCATGGGATTTTCTACAATATGCTTCAATTGCGTCTCGACTCCTGCAAACTTCCCGGCCATTATAGCCGCGTCGCTCTCCGGTATGGCAGCGTTTACTATAATAGATCCCTGTGCCGGCAGGGTCGTGGTAACGGCAGCCTCAGCCTTCGCCGCGGTCGCGGATGGCGCTGCAGCCGGTATGGCAGTCCCCGTAGTAACTGTAAGCTCTGTTGTTTCCACCGGCGCCGTGGTCTCTTCGGTAGCCTTAACGCCCGCCGATTCCAACTGCCTCCATGTAAGCAGTTGTTCAAATAGTAAACTCTTCTCCGGCATTGAGCGGAGATTCTTCTCTATGGCATCCAGCTGCTGCCATCCGCCATCTTCGGCATATCTCAGAAGATCGGCTGCGCTCGCCGTCTCGCAAAATCTCGCCAGATCATCCAGAGACATACCGCCCGCCGGCACATTGCCGTCCGTCCCGGGAGGCGGCAGAAAATCGCCTGACTGAGTTTGATCCTTGGAAACAGATTTATCTGACCTTAATCGAGCCAGATAGTCATCTATGGCCAATGGATCGAGCGGATCGGCGGCCGGCTCTATAACGAATACGTCTTCATGAGTAGCTGTGACGCGGTTGAATCTAACTACCACCGCCACGTCTATCTGTCCCGGGAATATTTGTTCGATATGTCTGATACCTTTTTTTGCGAGCGCCGAGACAACAAGCTCTCTGTTCAGCATATCCTGTTCTATCTCAGATGATGACGAGCCGCTCTGGATTTCGCTCCCCGTCACAATAGCTACCCAGTCGTCTTCCTCGCCCGCTTTCATTGCGCCGATCATGCTGTCAATATCCGCTGGAGCCTCATCGATACATGCCCGTCCGATAGTTTTCGCTTCACGATTACTAATATTAAGGTAGTGCGCGCCATGTGTTATGCCTGTTTTCTTATTATGCACAATAAGCCCTATGCAGCGACCGCAAGATAGCATAATATGTCCAACACCGCCTTCCGTAAGCGTTGCTCTTCTTCCGGTCATTAACCTTATTTCATCTGTCGCCGAATAAAAACGGGCCAGATTGATCTGCTTCGGCAATACTTGTCTAATCACATTTTTCTTTGCGGACGCTTCCCTCCACTCATAAGTATTGATCATTATCATCTTAACTTGAGGGCTGACGCTGCCGGATACAACGGTTTCGGTAGTTATTGAAGTAACCTCAAGCCCCGCCATCTCCGCCTGTTTCCACGCGAGCAGCTGTTCGAAGTCCAGCAACACATCCGGCCTTGATTCGAGTTTTTCCTGTATATCCGCCAGACGCCCCCACCCCTCCGCCTCGGCCATATTTATCAGCTGCTCCGCGCTGTCTTCCCGGCAGGCCCTGTCAAACTCGCCCAGCTCCACCATTCCCGCCGCCACATTACCGTCCGTCCCGGG